>CABUYS010000031.1 GCA_902495835.1 uncultured Oscillospiraceae bacterium
AACCGCAAAAGGTTCGTTTCCGACAAACGCCTTCGCACAGCTTACAGCATGTCCGAGACCTTTCATTTCTTTTTGTCTGACAAAATAAATATTAGCCATTTTACTGATTTTTCTTACTGATTCGAGAAGTGATTTTTTCCCTTTGTCCTCAAGTGCTATTTCAAGCTCGGGACTCCTGTCAAAATAATTTTCAATGGCTTCTTTTCCGCGTCCGATAACAATCAAAATTTCTGTTATGCCTGAATTTACAGCTTCTTCGACTATGTACTGAATTGCAGGCTTATCGACAATCGGAAACATTTCTTTCGGCACGGATTTCGTTGCCGGCAATACTCTGGTACCAAAACCCGCCGCCGGAATTACAGCTTTTTTAATTTTCACTTTTATTCCCCTCCACTATGTGGTATAATTATGTATCTATTTTAATAATTATTTGCTTTCAAAGTCAAGAAAGGTAGTGATAAAAATGATTATAGACGGAAAAAGCATAGCAAAAAAAATCAAAGAAGATATAAAAAAAGAAGTCTCCAAGCTTAAATCCCAAGGAATACACCCCGGATTGGCAGTAATTTTGGTAGGAGAAGACCCCGCTTCCAAAATATACGTAAACAATAAAAAGAAAGCATGCGAAGAAGTAGGAATAAATTCCAAAGAATATTACATTCCTTATGAAACAACTCAAAGTGAACTTATAAATTTAATTGAAAAACTAAATTTGGATAAAACTGTTCACGGAATTTTAACTCAACTTCCACTACCTAGTCACATCGACGAATTTATTATAAGTTCGTGTATTTCTCCGCAAAAAGACGTGGATGTATTTAATCCTGAAAATTTAGGAAAATTGATTCTAAATAAAAGTGAGTTGATTCCATGCACTCCTGCGGGAATAATAGAACTTTTAAACTATGAAAAAATATCAATAGAAGGAAAATACTGCGTTGTTGTAGGACGAAGTAATATAGTCGGAAAGCCCACCGCACATTTACTCACTCAAAAAAACGGTACAGTCACACTATGCCACAGCAAAACAAAAAATCTTGTTGATATTTGTAGAAATGCTGATATACTTATCTGTGCAGTCGGTAAATCTAAATTTATAACCGCAGATATGATAAAAAAAGGGTCGGTCGTCATAGATGTGGGGATAAATCGCACTTCAGACGGCAAACTATGCGGTGATGTGGATTTTGAAAACGCTAAGCATATCGCCGAATATATAACCCCCGTCCCGGGAGGAGTTGGCCCGATGACAATTGCGATGTTAATGAAAAATACCGTCACGGCAGCTAAAATCCAAAATAAAAAAATATAGAAAAGGAAGTTTTAAAATGAACATTTGGCATGACATAAACCCAGCAAAAGTTAAACCAGAAGAATTTACGGCAGTAATAGAAATATCCAAAGGAAGCAAAACAAAATACGAACTCGACAAAGAAACAGGATTTTTGAAATTGGACAGAATTTTGTACACATCAACACATTATCCTGCTAACTACGGTTTTATTCCTAGAACTTATGCAAAAGACGGCGACCCCTTGGATGTATTGGTTCTGTGCTCTCAAAACATACATCCCATGACTTTGGTTGAGTGTTATCCGATAGGAATTATCTCCATGGTAGACTCGGGAAGCGACGACGAAAAAATTATAGCAATACCCAAGAGCGATCCGACATATAATCAATACAGAGATGTTTCCGATTTACCGGCTCATATCTTCGAAGAAATGAAACATTTCTTTAGAGTATATAAAAATCTCGAAAACAAAGAAACTGTGGTAAAAGACCTTAAAAATCGCGAAGAAGCAATTAAAGTAATTGCTCAAACAATTGAAGCTTATAACGATAAATTCGGCAAATAAATATATTTTCAGGAAGTGCTCTATGAATATACAGATGGATGAATTGAATTTAGAGATAAACCGGCTGACCCCTAAAATTAAATCACTAAAGGAATCTTTGAAAATAGACGATTCAAAAGCTCGTTTGAGCTTACTAGAAAAAGAATCTTCGGAACCTGAATTCTGGAACAATTCCGAAAAATCTCAAAAAATTTTATCAGAAATAAGTTTAATTAAAAATAAAGTTAAAGACTACGAAAAATTAGAAACCGAATTTGAAGATTTAAAGATTTTGATTGAACTTTCTGTACAAGAAAACGATGATTCATCAATTAAAGAAATAGAATCCCAGTTAAAGTGCGTCAAAAAAGAGCTTGAAAATCAAACTTTGGCAACTCTTTTAACAGGTGAATACGACTCTCACAATGCTATTCTTACTTTTCATGCGGGAGCCGGTGGTACCGAAGCGCAGGACTGGGTTGAAATGCTTTGCAGAATGTACACAAAATGGGCTGAAAAACATAATTTTAAAGTTAAAATACTCGATTGCCTAAACGGAGAAGAAGCAGGATTTAAAAGTGCTTCCATACTCATAGAAGGTATGAATGCTTACGGATTTTTAAAAGGCGAAAACGGTGTTCACAGACTTGTTCGCATTTCTCCTTTTGATGCTTCGGGCAGAAGGCATACTTCTTTTGCGTCAATTGAAGTTATACCTGAGATAAATGAAGAAATTAAAATAAACATAGCTCCCGAAGACATAAAAATGGATGTGTATAGAGCAAGCGGAGCCGGCGGTCAGCACGTCAACAAAACATCTTCGGCCGTAAGACTTACTCATATTCCCACAGGATTAGTCGTTGCGTGTCAAAATGAAAGAAGTCAGTACCAAAACCGAGACACCGCAATGAAAATATTAAAATCAAAGTTAGTAGAAATCAAAGAAAGAGAACACTTGGAAAAAATAGAGGACATAAAAGGAGTTCAAAAAGAAATCGCATGGGGTTCACAGATAAGGTCATACGTGTTTATGCCCTACACCCTTGCAAAAGACCATCGTACAGGGTGTGAAGTAGGAAATGTCGAATCTGTAATGAACGGAGAAATTGATGAGTTTATAACCGCATATTTAAAGCATATCATATAAAAATTCAAAATAATTGTGTATAAAAAATTTCCACCGAGGCAATCGGTGGTTTTTGTGTATAGAAAAACACGAGATAGTCGTGCAGTTCGGTGGTAACTTAAGCGATGTAAGAAACAATATAAAAATTCCTTTTGATCTAGAATATAATAACAACATTCAGGAAATTGCTAAAGGGTGTGTCAAAAGGAGGACATACAAAGTGGACCAGCAAATATCAATTGGATAACAATTATTACAGATTCATTTATGAGTAGCAAATAACAATCTTTTCACAAATGTCAGACCGTGGTCAGCTTTCTTTAGAGTCAGCTAGTAAGAGCAGAGCTTCGCTCGCTAAAGCCCCCCAGCTAGGATGGAAAATGTTTATTCATACGCTTTAAAAAATATAATCTTACTCACTTACAAACCTTTGTGGACAAAATTTAAATCAATAAAACCAGATATATTATTTTTACATATATCTGGTTTGTGAATTTTAAACAAAAGCTATTGTAAAACAAATCACCTTATTAGCTCCACCATTTTTTAATATTTTTACGCATTCTCCAAGAGTATTTCCTGTAGTAACAATATCGTCACATAGCAAAATATTTTTTCCTGAAATTTCATCAGAATTTAAAACACTATACACGCCCTCAACATTTCGAGTTCTATCGCATGAAGAAAGTTCATGTTGAGGAGCGTTATCCACGTTTTTCGAAAGCAATTCTTTGTATGGAATATTTAATTTTTCCGATAAATTTCTTGCAAAACATTCAGCTTGATTGTATCCTCTCGAACGTTTTCTCTTTTTAGAAAGAGGCACGCTTGTAATAAAATCAATTCTGGATTTTATTAAATTTTGTATATCTTTTGCACTAATTCCATAGGTAAAAATTTTTGAAAGCTTCTTATATCCATAAAATTTAAATTTTAAAATAGCATCTTTTACTCTTCCGGTGTATTTAAAAACAGAAATACATAAAACAGGTTCGCCGCAATCTTTAAATTTCAGTTTTTTAACATGCATACAGGGTTTTATAGTCTTTTTGCATTCTTCACAAATCATATCTTCGTGTGAAATTAATTTAGAACAATATCCACACTTATTTGGATAAATTAAAGAAATAATTTTATCAAAAAAATACTTTAAATCCATATTTATGAATTTATCCAATCAATTGCTTTTTGAACCTGCGAATCATCTTCAAAACTAAGCGAAGAATTTTTTAAAAGTTCTTCCTTTTCTTTATCCAATTGTATTTCATAATCTGTTTCTACACCTTTTCGAAACGTATTTTCTTCACCGAAAACAACGTAATAAGCATCGGGAAATACAAGAACCGAATCATCTGTAAGCGTTATTTTTTTGAGTCTGACAGCATTTCCAGCAGTCTTAGTTCCAATAATTTTAGCATTTTTATTATTTTTTAAAGATGCAGCAATCAATTCACACGTCCCGGAAGTTTTTTCGTTCACCAAAACAGATATTTTTACACCAAGTTCCGAGCCTTCAGACCTACAAACCACTTCTTCGGCACCTTTTTTATTTACCGCTTCTACGGTAAGTCCAGCGGGAACTAAATTTTGTACAATTTTAAATACTTCCTCATCAATTGAATTATTGCAGTTTCGTAAATCTATGACTACGCCTTTTATTCCTTCGGAAATAGCTGTATCAATATTTTCTTTTATGAGTTTTGATGAATTATTTAAAATATTATTACATTTAATGTATAAAATATCTTCGTTTGGTTTCGTAATTTTAATATCTGAAGCATTTTTTGATAAATCATCAGTATACTCTTTATATTCAGATTTACCAAAAAATTTACAACCTTCGCAATTTAAGCTCTCAACATAACCTTTAGATATACCTGATAAAATTTTATCTTCATCGATATTAATGACGCAATCTTCACGAATATTATAGTCAATTTCACTCAAAGCAGAGTACATTTTTTGCTTTTCATGAGTATAGGAAACAACATTATTGAACTTGTCCATTGCCATTTTATATCCCAAAGAATACACCAAAGCCGCCGTAGAAAATAGAGCCGTCAATACATATCCCATAGGAACTTTTTTGTTAAATATTTTCATTTTAGTACCCCACTTCCTCTCAATTTTTAATAAACGAGTATCTCGCTCGGATTTTTTCTTACTCCGTTTTTCCTATATTCAAAATGCAGATGTGGTCCTGTAGAACGTCCCGTGCTTCCTACATATCCTATTTGTTGACCGGCTTTAACACTCTGACCGACTTTAACTGAAACTTTACTCATATGTCCGTAAAGAGTGGATATACCTTTACCGTGATCAATAATCACGTAATTTCCGTATCCTCCGCCTTTTCCGTCTGTGTTTGCTAAAATAACTTTTCCTGCACCTGAGGCAACTATTTTAGATCCATAAACTCCACGACCGGCTATATCTATAGCTCCGTGCATGCGAGCTCTACTTTCGGTATCGTTATATCCCGATGTTATTTTAGTGAATCCCGGTACAGGCCAAACGAACCCTCCTGTATGTACAACAGGCTTGTCCGTACCTGATGGAGGTTCAGAACCTTCTTGAATTCTCCTTCTTTCTTCTTCTTCTCTTCGCCTTTGTTCCTCATAATATTTTTGAATCTGAGCGTCTATTGCTTTTATTTCAGCATCGCTTTCATCTATTTCCTTCTTTACCTGATGTTCTGAATCTTGTAAATCGGAAAGAAGCTTTTCACTTTCATCAAGTAATCCTTGCAAATTTTCTTTACTTTTCTCTAAACTTTCAGATTCTTTTTCTTTTTCCTTTTTATCTTCTTGCAAATCGTGTTCTTTTTGCTTTACTCTATTCAAATCATCATGCAATTCGTCAATTAACTTTTTAATACTTTGACTTACGGAACGGACAATATCAACTTTATCTAAAAAATCTTCAAAATCTTTTGCACCCAAAATGATATCAAGAGTAGAAGTGTCTCCCGCAACATAGATAGCAGCTAAACTTTTTTTCAAAATTTCTATTTTTTCTTTCATTTTGTTTTGTATTTCTACTATCTGTTTTTCAATATCTTCGATTTCCTGGTCGAGAGAATCAATATATCCGTTGGAAATATCAATTTGACTTTGTACCAATTTGATTTGCTTATCTAGAGCATCTTTATTTTGAGCTTCTTTATGTACTTCCTGTGCCGCTTTTTGAAGCTGCTGACTAAGTTCCTTTTTCCTTCTTTGAAGCTGGGCCTTGGAATTTTGATTTTCAGCTAAGCTCGCACAAATAACGCTTGGAACATAATTATAACACAAAAAAGCAGATAAAATCGGTACTAGGTACAAACAATTTAATAACCTTTTTTTACCACGCAACAACATCTCCGCCTTCCTTGCTTAGGTAGCGTTTAAGAGATATAAGGCCTCCTACAACTCCAAAAAACACCCCTGTAGCAACAAAACATCCAAAAACATACCAGAAAATATTTTTAAAATCTATTCCGCAAAAAGGAATTATTCCACCGACAACATTTAACAGACTATCATAAATTACATTTAAAAGCAAAGTTGAAATAACCGCGGCTATGCAACCTATAATCATGCCTTCTATAATAAATGGTGCCTTTATAAAGCCATTTGTGGCTCCAACGGATTTCATAATGCTTATTTCAAATCGTCTACTGTGCATTGTTATTTTTATGGTGTTGGAAATTATAAAAAGAGAAACGACGCCCAATGAACACACAATTAAAAATCCCGCTTGAGAGATAAGCTTATTCAAATTCGAAAGTTTTGTGGCTGTTTCGCTTCGGTCACTTACAGAGTAAACATAGTCTAGTGATTTTAACTTATTGACAGTTTTCTCATAATGAGAAAGGTCTTTCATGGTAACGTGAAAAGCTTCGTTAAAGGGATTTTCCCCTTCTTGAACTACAACTTCATACAAATCGCCCAAAACATCTTTGTATTTTTCGGAAGCTTGTTCACTTGAATAGTATTCGGTTGAAGCAATATTGGGAATTTCTTCAATTTCTTTATTAATTTCCGCAATTTGGCTTTTCGAAACACCTTTTTGAATAAATACAGTTATGCTATTTCTATTTTCAATTGACTTTAAAGCTTGGTTTAAGTTCAATGAAAGAAGCGTAGCTCCACCGGTTAAAATCATACAACACGTCATAACCAAAATCGATGCTGCAGACATAACTCCGTTTACCCAAACATTTTTAAATCCTTCTCGTAAAAAATATTTCATGGTTTCCATATTCATTTGTTTTCACCGCCAGGTTTGATATCATTTGTTAATTTTCCTTTGGATATTTCAACTACTCTGAAATTGAATTTTTTCACTATCGAAATATCATGAGTTACCATTATAACTGTAGTTCCGCATTTATTTATTTGACTTAAAAGCTCCACTATTTCATAAGACATAGAAGGGTCAATGTTTCCTGTAGGCTCGTCCGCAATAATCATGGAAGGATTGTTAACTAAAGCTCTTGCCAATCCCACTCTTTGCTTTTCTCCGCCTGAAAGTTCGGAAACTTTTCTGCGAGCTTTATCACTTAAATCCACTAAGCTCAGAACATACGGTACTCTTTTTCTTATATCGCGCGCTTTGGCTCCGACTACATGCATACCAAAAGCTACGTTTTCAAAAACCGTCATTTTCTCAATAACTCTAAAATCTTGAAATACTATTCCCATAGTTCTTCTTAAATATGGTATTTGTCGTTTTTTCATTTTAGAAAGATTTACCGAATTTATAAATATATTACCTGAAGTAGGTTCTTCTTCCTTTGTGAGTAATTTTAAAAATGTGCTTTTTCCCGAACCTGAAGGCCCTACCACAAATACAAATTCGCCGTCGGAAACAGTAAGGTTAAAATTTTCAAGTGCAATGCAATTATTTCCGTAAGACTTAGTGACATCTCTAAATTCTATCATAATATCTCCGCTTCCATAATAAAAACTAAAGTGTTGCCAAATTAAGTTCGGCAACACAATTTGATTTTTAGTAAATAGGTAAATATATAATTTTTTTATATTTTATGTTACCGCTCACCTATACCCCTTAAAAATCTCACAAAAAACTTATTAAAACTTAACCGGATTGGACATTAAGTATTTTTTAACCATAAGTGCTACTTTGAATACTATAGCATCTTCGAATTCACGTAAATCAAGACCGGTTATCTTTTTGATTTTTTCAAGTCTGTATACAAGAGTGTTACGATGTACAAATAATTTTCTTGAGGTTTCTGAAACATTCAAGCTGTTTTCGAAAAATTTCTGAATTGTAAACAATGTTTCCTGGTCCATAGCTTCAACTGAACCTTTTTTGAAAACTTCTTTCAAGAATGTTTCGCACAAAGTTGTAGGAAGCTGATAAACCAATCTGGCAATCCCCAAATGATCGTATGTAATTATATTTTTCTCTGTGTCAAAAACTTTTCCTACTTCAATAGATACTTGTGCTTCTTTAAATGAACGGGCAAGTTCTCTTATTCCTGTAACTATTGTTCCTACGCCGACAACACTGTGTGTATAATATTCACCTGAAAGAGTATCTACAATGGAAGCTGCAAGTTTTTCAAGAGATTTAGTATCTGTATCTTTGCGGACCTCTTTAACAATGGCAATATCACGTTCATTTATGTTTACGACAAAATCTTTGGTTTTATCCGGGAACAAACTTTGAATAACTTCATAAGGAGAAGCATCGGACTTGGAAGTTATCTTAACAATCATACAAACTCTGTTTACATCGGAGTTGAACTTGAGCTCACGAGCTTTAAGATAAATGTCACCGGGCAAGATGTTATCAAGCAAAACATTTTTGATAAAATTGACCTTATCATATTTTTCGTCATAACGTTGCTTGACGCTGTTCATCGCAACGGATAATACTGTAGCATCTTTTCTTGCGGAATCATCAATTCCACTCACAAACACGGCAAAATCAGGATGAGATGAAGAACCAAAAGGTTTATAAGTAAAATTATCCGCCACAAAAGTGTCTCCTACAGAAACCAAATCGGATCTTACGGCACCCATAGTCTCACCTATTCTTGTAGGGTCACTGCATGCAACTATTATACAGGAATCGTCAATAACTCCTACTACTCTGCCTACGACATCGGCTGTTTGATGAATTATGTTTTGAAACAATCTGTTAGACATAACATACCTCTTTCTTTTTATCACGTTTAAATTTTTATGTGTACATAAATGACTGATTCTTTTATTAATTATATACAATTAATTAATTTTTTGCAATATACTATCTTGAATAGCTTTGAATTTTGTAACAAAAATTACGTTTTGTACATTATCAATAAACAAATATAGAATTTATAGTTGATTAATAATATTTTTTAAACCTATTTTTTAAACTAAATTTTTCTAATATTTTGAATGTATAAGATTCATGCAAAAACCCGCGCTTCTTTACGCGGGTTAAAGCAAATAACTATCAACTATACTCGAGCCACAGCACCGGGTATAGTTAAAGCATGATTACCCAACATTCCTCTTCTTCCCCACACTCCAAATATATTTTTTGATATTTTAATCCCGCCATCACCCAACTCCCCTATATACGACAGCTGATTTCCTTCGGCATCAACCAAACAACGATAATCACCAGTACTAATATTTCCAATTGATTTATTACCACACGCAACATCATACACCGTAGCATCATTATCATCTTTCTTAACCACATAACGTAAATTCTCATCGCGTTCCATTTTTCTAACAAATACACTTTTACATGCTTCTTCAAACTCTTTTCTACTATCAAAGCTTAAAGTCACACGCTCTAAACTCTTTTTCAAAATTTGCATAATTGATTGTTTTAAGCTATTAACTTCGGTGATATTAAAAACAGGTTTTAACTTTTCCTGTACGTTTTTTCTCACATAATTTCTATTATCGTTATCTAATTCCTTTAGTTCAAAATTTTTTAGTTTAAAATTTTTAAAATTTTCTCCGTTCATTATTGAATCAATAACTTTGCCATTATCAAAAGTCTCTTTCATTGAATAACTCGACAAATAACTCTCTTTTTTAAATTCTTCTGTAAATTTTGTACTAATACCAGCTTTATTAGGTTTAAGAGTGTTATAAATTTTCACAAGAGACCGATATGCTTCTTCCCAATCCTTTTTGCCTTCTCCTAAATCTTTTCGTATACCGATAACTTTTTTCTTTAGCTTTGATATTCGCTTTGATATCTCATCTTGAGATTTATTAGCTCCGTCCCAATGAATGTTATAAAAAAATTCTACCAATATTATAGCTATTGCGGCTATTCTTGCATTGTATACATCTACATATTCTACACTTTTGCATTCTTCTAGTAACGTTTTCTTTAATTCACGACTATGATTTCCCACACCATTTACAAAACTACTAGCTTCACTACTATTGTTAAGTGCTCTAGACGTATTATCGATCACACGCAGAGACTCTTCGATTAACTTTTCTATTAGTGAGCCATATGCCTGAGTACCCTTTTCGGTAAAATCATTTTTAACCCCGTATGATTCGCATAATTTATTGACTTTATTTGATAGTTTTTTAACTTCATCCAATAAAGGTTTATCTTGATGGTACTTTAAACCTAACAGATACAATCTTTCGCCGCATTCTTCTAAAATTTTCTTGTTCTTGTTCAGTTTTTCTTTCCTATTCTTTTTACTAGAAAAAAGTCCTTTAATTTTAACTATCTTAAAATTATCAATTTCTTTTAATTTATTTTCGCATTCATCAAGTTCTTCACGAGCTCTAACCGGAGCTCTCAAAATAACATTACTTGACATAATAATCCCCCTCTTTTTACGCAAGTTAATTTCCAAATTATCTTATGAAAATATTATACACTATTTACATAAATAGTCAACGCTAAAATTGTTTTTATTTAAAATTTAAACCAAAATCATAAAAAATTTGCCATCGCGTTTTTGCGATGACAACTCTACAAACGATATTATTTTTTTATAGAAATTAATTTAATCAATTCATCAAAACTTACAAACAATTTTTCCCCGGTTTTACGCACTTCAACTTCAAATAAGCCATCTGAAACAAATTTCTTGCCCACAATTATCATATAGGGGAATCCCAAAAGTTTAGCATCTTTAATTTTCGAGCCCAAAGTAGCGTTTCTGTCGTCCCAAACCGTATCTATACCATTTGATTTTAATTTAGAGTACAAGTCTTCAGATTGCTGCAAATTATCGGGAGTCGGAACTATTACGCATTTATACGGTGCGACAGACTCCGGCCAAATCAGTCCCTCGTTATCGCAGTTATTTTCACATATCGCACCCAACGCACGGTTTACTCCTATGCCGTAACACCCCATGTAGTAAGGCTCTTTTTTCCCATCTGAATTAACGAAATATCCATTCATATTTTCTGAATAAAATTTACCCAATTGGAAAATATGCCCAAGCTCAATGCACTGAACTTCTTTAAGATTTTCAGGATCGAAATCAGGGTTGTTGTTTTTTATTTCAGCGAGCATCTCGGGATATTCTAAAACTTCCGTGTTAAGGGCTATACCGTTTTTTTCATCCATCAGCACTTTGTCTTCGCCTACAGGAGAAGGACACATAAATTCTTCAGAAACCTTTCCGCCCATATCTGCGCTCACAGCTTTAACCGCTATTGCATTGAGACCAAGCTCGGAAAATATTTTACAATAGCATTCTTTCATGGCGTTATATTCTCTTACCATGTCTTCTTTTGTGGCGTGAAAACTGTAGCCGTCTTTCATTAAAAACTCTTTGCTACGCAAAAGTCCTCCTCTGACCCGAATTTCATCTCTGTATTTATTTCCTATCTGAAAAATATTTACGGGCAAATCTTTGTAAGAAGCTATATTTTCTTTTATAAAATCAAGTACAATTTCTTCCCCTGTCGGAGCAAGACAATACTCTCCGTTACGTCCTTCAAAAGTAAACATTTGATTGTTTTGAGTATATGTATCCCATCTTCCCGAAGCTTCCCAAAGACTTTTTGGTTGTATTACCGGCAAAGATACTTCCGAGCATTCGTAATCTTCCAAGTTTTTGCGAATAATATTCATTATATTATTCCTTGCTCTGACCAAAAGATTACCTAATCCGTAAATTCCGGCAGCGTGACGTTTAAGTTGAGTTGCTTGAAATAATATTTCCTGCGAAAGAGCTTCATCCTCTCCTCTGTGGTGTCTTGTTTTAATTCCCATTTTGCTCATTTTCATAAAAAATCACTCCGTTTGTTTTTGACTTTATATCTTATTTTTCATAGAAATCATTACTGAACTTGATTATTCATTATATCATTTCTGAGAATATATTTCACTATATTTATTTTAATTTAAAAACAATCAGTATATTTGAATTTAAATCACATACAATATTTAGAAATAAGAATCAGAACAGGAGAATCAATATGCAGGAAAATTTAATCCAAGCCACCATTCATTCTTTGGTATCAATAATTATGTTGTTTATATTCACTCGTCTGGCAGGAAAAAAACAAATTTCACAGTTAAGTTTCTTTCACTACGTAATAGGAATTTCCATAGGTTCTATAGCTGCGGCCTTTGCTGTGGATATGGACATAGATTTTCCCGAATTTTTAGCAAGCATGATAATTTACGGAGTATTCCCGCTTATATTATCGCTAATAAGTATAAAAAGTCCGCGAGGAAGAAAAATCCTCAACGGTGCTCCTACAATATTAATACAGGATGGTAAAATTATTGAAAACAATTTGCGTAAAACTCGTATAAACGTAGATGAACTGCTGGAAGAATGCAGACTTAAAAATGCTTTTAATATTTCAGAAGTGGAATTTGCAATTTTAGAAACAAACGGACAGGTAAGTATCCAATTAAAGCCTCAAAATGCCCCTTTAACCCCTTCCGATATGGGAATTGAAACTCAATACAAAGGATTGTGTGCAAATGTTGTTATAGACGGAAAAGTAATGTCTAAAAATTTGACAAATATAGGAAAAGATTCAAAATGGCTTAAATCTCAACTTACAAAATTGGGAATAACAGATATTTCGGATATACTTCTCGCCTGCGTGGACACTTCACAAAAATTATTGATATACAAAAAGAGCGACGCACCAAAATTAAAAGAAATAATATAAAAATAATACTTATTTAGCTTATAAAGG
>CABUYS010000032.1 GCA_902495835.1 uncultured Oscillospiraceae bacterium
CGAAAATGTAACAACTATTGAATTTCCCCATGCGCCGACACTGCTTGCCTCGATATCAATAATTCCTTCTTTACCTTCTTTGCAAGAAACTTTAGCAACGGTTGCATCCGAAGGTGCTACACGCATAACATACGCTCTTGAGCCTCCATTAACAAAGAAATGATTTACTGCATGTGCCAAAAATCTGTAATCACCAAATTCATTTTCATGCAAATAACCACCAAACTTGCGTTCAAAATCCGCAGGACCTGTAATAAAAACAGGCGCACCCGATACCGGACCTTTTTCCGCAACACCAACAAAACCTGCTGTGCTTGTCCCAACACCTTGCATAGGGGTAGGACCACTGTCAAATTCCTCAACATAGACTCCCGGAGATAAATACTCTGCCATAATCATCTCGGTTCCCTACTAATAATTAGCAAGAACCCTTCAACTCCTTTCTGCAATAAAAAATATAGATTGGACTTAGTTTTACAGAGTATTTGCTCTAAAATAATTCAGAACTATACTTTATAAAACGAAAAGGGAATTCTCCCATTTATTAACATATAAAATAAGGAAATGAGCCTCATTTTATTGTTAAGCAAATTTATTAACTTTCCGAGTTCATTTTTATAAGAGTATTAATTATCTCTTCTAACTGCTCTTTTTTTAAAGACTTTAAATCTAAATCAGAAAATTCATCCGGAAACTCTTTATATCCTCTCTTTTTTAATATCCTTTTCAGTAGTTCCCTTAGTTCGACAATATCTAAATCGTGAATATCGGGATTAACTGAAAGCTCGACGATTCTCTTTCTTCGAGATAGTGCGTCGTCTGAATCTACGTACTTTCTCAACTTTCCTTTTCTAAACTTGTTTACAAAATCGTCTATTTCTTTTAAAAAATCCAGATTATCTTCTTTCTTCTCTTCTTTTATATCTTCTATTTTTTCTATTTCTTCATCAATCTTAAATTCATTTACGCCGTTTTTGTTCCTCATATTGCGTAAATAATCTATTTTATCGTCTTCTTTTTTGTCTTGATAAAGAAGTTCTTCTTCTGTGTCTTTTACGCCATCGTTATCTTCTTCAAGCTTTTGAATATCGTCTTTATCTCTGGGGTCGAACTTAAAAGTCAGCGCACTGGATTTAAATTTTTTATTTTTTCCGTAAATAGGGCCTCCAAAGTAGGTGTTGGGGTTATTTATATTTTTTTCAGGGATATCATATGTGTCTTTTAAAGAATCCGGTACCAAAGAAAAAGCTATTGGACTGTTCTTTTTATACTTACTGTAACCCACCGCCATAGTTCCGAACTTAGTTTCAAAAAAGCCCATATTATTAGGTGTTTCCTGATTTGTCTTCATAGACTTTGGAACAATTGAAGATATCTTTATATTTTTTTTCAAAAATTCATATCTTTTTGAAAAGTCGGAATCACTGAAAACTTGTTCGTTATTCTCGTCCCACCAATTGGACTTATTAACCCCTGCGGGAATATCGGAAATATAATTATCAAGCGTGTTTTCTTTTTTCTTTTTTAATTTTGACGATGATTTTTTTTTCTTATCCGCATACTTATCCATTAAAACCGGCTCCTTTTCCAGTTACACAACAGTAATTTATTGAATGCTCTCATCTCCTTTCCGGCTTAAAATCTACTCAATTAAATCAACATTACTGTAAATTTTATTGATTAAATCTCAGTAGATAATAATTTAACTACAAAAAATACCTATTATTATATTTTTTGTTGTAATTATAACACATATTGATATTATAGCAGGTTTTTTTGGCTTCTGCTATTAATTTACCACTAAATAATTATTGAATTATTGTTATTTTATGTTGTTTTGTGTATAAAATTGCGATATTTGCAGCGTAAACAACGGTTACTTAGTATGTAAAGCCATTATTTACAGGTAATCCAAAGCTCACAGACAATCCTCTGTTCACGTCTTTCATTGCTCTGCTACTTATAGACCCTCTTTTTTCTTTCAAACGTTTTTTATCCAGCGTCCGAATTTGTTCCAAAAGAACCACGGAATCTTTGGCAAGTCCACTACCACCGGAAGATAAATTTATATGAGTGGGAAGTGTGTTTTTCGTTTCCTGGCTTGTAATGGCAGCAGCTATAACCGTCGGACTGTATTTATTACCAACATTATTTTGAACTATCAAAACCGGCCTTACGCCTCCTTGTTCGGAACCTACGACAGGACTTAAATCGGCGTAAAAAATATCTCCTCTTTTAATTTCCATAAAAAAACTCACTCTCCGTAAATATTTTAATAAGAGTAGTTTTAGCCAATTTTATTATTTTTAATCACTTGTATATAAATAAATATCTTCCGAAACATTTAATGATTTTATATAAATTTTTAAACACCAAAATATGTTAAATATACGAGTACTATGTATTTTGTTCAAAAAATTCATTACCTACAAATCATAAGTAATGAATTTTCTTCTAAAGTTATTCAATTTGATATTATAAATTTTTTACAATAATAATAATAATCACACCTAAGAAATATGGTATAAAAAGCTCTACAAAAGCATAAAACCGCCGTCATCTTCGGACGTATAATTTTTTCACTACATTCAAGATTAAAAGAGCTGCCGCCTAAAAAAGGAGGCTGAGTCAAATAAATTTAATCGAACATTTTTTGTCACGCTTTAACAGGTTTATGTTCTTTTACCAAATTTGCATTTTTACCCGATACGTCTGAATAATATCCTCTGAACTGAAATTTTCGATTTTTGTATACAAATTTCATATTTACAAATCTCTAAAATATCATTAAACTGCTTTTTTGCGATAAATTCTCTTTGCCGTTTACTTTGAGTGTTTTCCTTTTTATTTTTTAGTAATTTACAGACTACCGGTCTATTTAACATAAATTTAAGTTTTTGCTTCTATTACACCTCTTAAGCTTTACCAAGCTACACAGCTATCGCTTGGTTTTCTATATACAATAAAAAACTTGCGTCCTGAATAATAAACAGAACACAAGTTTTAAAAATCAAATTTCTAAAAAACTATTCTCCTACAACCATAACCAACATTTCAGCGACTATTTCGGGATAAAGTTTAATGGTAATTTTGTATGTACCGAAAGATTTTATTTCTTCTTCCAAATAAATTTTTTTCTTATTAACAACTACATTGTAAATTTCTTTTATTTTATCGGCTATTTCTTGATTTGTGACAGAACCGAATAACTTACCGCTTTCACCTGCTTTAGACAGCACTTTCACAGTTTTTTCATTTATAATTTCATAATTTTTGAACGCTTCTTGTCTTTCCAATTCTTTCTTTCTTGCACACGATGCTTTTTCGTTTTCAAGCTCGCTTAGAGATTTTGCGTTAGCCTCTTTAGCAAGTCCTTTCGGAATCAAAAAGTTTCTTGCGTATCCGTCGGAAACTTCTTTAACCTCGCCTTTTTTTCCGGTTCCTCTTACATCACTTAATAAAATAACTTTCATTTTTTACTCTCCCTTTTTGTTTAAATTGTTCGCCTTTATGGCCTCAATAAGCTTTTGCTCTGCCTCATGAATATCTACGTTTTCAATTTGGGCGGCAGCCATGGTTTGATGACCTCCTCCTCCCAAAGCCTCCATAATTGTTTGAACGTTTATATCTCCGAGCGAACGCGCTGAAATATTAATTTGATTTTCACCTTGAAATAAAACAAACGAAGCTTTTATATTTTTAACGTTCAGCAATTCATCAGCCGCTTGAGCACAAGACATACGAGAATTTTTATTATATTCATCTAACCACGCTACGGCGCAATTGTCAATAACTTTTGCGTTTTCTATTATACGACATTTTAATCTATAACTTTCAATCGAACCTGCAAACATTTGTTTTACTTCGGATATATCGGCACCTTTTTTTCTAAGATAAGCAGCAGCTTCAAATGTTCTGACTCCTGCTTTAAGTGAAAAATTTTTAGTATCTAAAGCAATTCCTGCCAAAAGACATTCCGCTTCGTATTTGTTTAAATATTTATCTCCCATGTACTGAATTAGTTCCGTAACCATTTCACATGCGGAAGATGCCGAAGGTTCGTGATAAAATATAACCGCATTATCTATTTTACTTACAGTTAACCGATGGTGGTCTATCACGGCAATATTATTGCTCATGCGATACAAATCCAAACTTTCTAAAAAATTCAAAGAATGAGTATCTGCTATTATCAAAAGCGAATTATCGGTTATCATTGACTGTGCTTGAGAAGGGGAAATAAAAACTCGACTAGATGTAGATTTTTCAATGTGAGAAATAGCCGCCGATGCCATAGAATCATTTCTGTTCACAACAACGAAAGAATTTTTCTTAAGATGTCTGCACACTCCCCAAAGTGCACATGACGCCCCTATACTGTCAAAATCAGAATATTTGTGACCCATTATAAATACAGAATCAACAGATTTTATTTTTTCCAGTAAAGTTGAAGCTACAACTCGTGTTCGTACCTTGCTGCGTTTTTCTATTTCTTGAGAAGTACCTCCGAAAAATTCATATGAAGTTTTTCCTTTAACAGCAACCTGGTCTCCGCCTCGTCCTAAAGACATATCCAGTGCATTTTTTGCTTCGTCTTTGGCTTTTCGTAAGTTTTCCGCTCCTCGACTTATCCCTATAGATACCGTAGCATATCTATGCTCATCTATTCTTGCGGTATGAATTTTGTCAATTATTTTAAATTTATCGGATATAAATTTTTTTAAATATCTTTCTTCAAAAACAATAAAATACCTTCCGCTGCTGAGTTTTTTAAATATTCCTTCGGATTTTAAAATCCATTCTCTCAACATTCCTTCAACGGCTACTGAAATTTGAGAATTTTGTTCATCGGTTGCATATCTGTAAAGTTCATCTTTGTTGTCAAACATTATGAATCCCACGCACAGACGTGTATCACTGTATTTCTTTTTTAAAATTTTATAATCGGTAATATCCGTAAAATACAAAACTATAAATTTGTTGTTTTTTTTAGAGCAAACTTTAAAGCTTTTTCCGTTAAACATGATTGAACCTGTTTTGTTTTTTACTATGTCTGAAAAAACACCACTGTAATTATTGAAAAAATCTATCGAATTCAGCCTATCAATAAATATTTTTCTGAAACTTTCATTAAAAAAAACCATATTATAGGGTTCTTCTGAATTAAGTATAACAACAGGAGAAGGCACTTCGTTTATTAAACTTTTTTCATCTTCATCAATCATATTTTTTATATCTTTAGAAATGTTAAATAAATAGTTCTCGTAGTTTTTCATAACAAAAAATGTCATTGCCGCCAAAACTGCAATAATTGACATATTAATTATCGATAAAACAAAACTAAAAGGTATAATTGCCAAATTCATAATAAAAAGTAATGTAAACATAAAAAATAAAATCATGTACAATGAGTTTTTATTTATATTCAAAAGTACCCACTCCTTAAAAAAACCGGAATAAAATTCCCTGTAATTATAACTTAAATTAATTATACTCACAAATCGAATTTTTCTCCAGTTTTTTATAAAATCTATTTATTTAAAAATTTTAAATTTCCATAATTATTGGTAAAATAACGGGATTTCTGCGTGTGCGATTATGAAACAATCTGTAAAGTTCATCTCTTACTTTTGTTTTCATCATACTCCAATCACGCATTTTGCTGTCTGCACATTCTTCAAGGACTCTAAGAGAAACTCTGCGTGCTTCTTCCATTAAATGCTCCGATTCTCTGACATACACAAAACCTCTCGACACAATATCCGGCCCTGCAATAACGTGTTTGTCAGACGAATCCAAAGTTGCAACCAGTACAATAAGTCCGTCTTCTCCCAAATGTTTTCGGTCACGAAGTACTATACTTCCGACGTCGCCTACTCCGATTCCGTCAACTAATACTAGCTCAAGCGGTATTTGACCTATTTTTTTCATATGAGTTTTGCTTATTTCCAAAACATCGCCTGTATCTCCGACAAACACATTGCTTTCCGGCATACCCATAGAAGTCGCAAGAGAAGCGTGTTTAACTAAATGTCTGCGTTCACCGTGAACAGGTATAAAATACTTGGGTTTTATTATTCCTTGCATTATTTTGAGCTCTTCTTGGCAAGCGTGGCCTGAAACGTGTGTTTCATACATTGATTCATAAACCACTTCACAACCGAGTTTCATCAGTTCGTTTACTACCGTTCCGACCGTTTTTTCATTTCCGGGTATAGGAGTTGCCGATATTATTATAAAATCTTCGGGTCCTACATCAACTTTTTTATGTTCCGAGAAAGCCATCCTATGAAGTGCAGACATCGGTTCGCCTTGACTGCCGGTAGTTACCAAAACAACTTCGTTTTTAGCGTACTTGGTTATCAAATCTATATCGATTATCGTTCCTGTCGGAACATCCAAATAATTCATTTGCTGAGCTATGGTTACGTAATTAAGCATACTACGACCGGAAAATGCTACTTTTTTTCCGTAATTAGCGGCACAATTTATAATCTGCTGAATGCGTCCTATGTTCGATGCAAATGTAGCTATTATTATTCTTTTATCTTTAGCTTTTATAAAAAGACGCTCAAAAGATTCGTCAATTTTCTTTTCGGTGGAAGTGTACCCGGGTCTCTCGGCATTCGTGGAATCGGCCAACAACGCAAGTACGCCTTCTTTTCCAAGTTCTGCAAATCTTGCAAGATTTATCATCTCTCCGCGAGAAGGTGTGCAGTCTATTTTAAAATCTCCAGTATGAACAATCGTTCCTGCGGGTGAATGTATTGCAAGTGCCGCAGCGTCGGGAATCGAGTGATTTACATTAATAAATTCAATATCCATGCATCCCAATCTCACGTGTTCGCCTGTCGTAACAGTAGTCAATTTGGTGCTTCCCAATAGACGGTTTTCTTTAAGTTTTCCTGTTATCAAACCTATTGTGAGAGGAGTTGCATAAATAGGAACGTTTATTTTATTGAGAAGATAAGGAATAGCTCCGATATGGTCTTCGTGTCCATGAGTAATCACCAAACCTCTTATCTTATCTTTATTAGCTTCGAGATAAGAAAAGTCCGGTATAACCAAATCCACTCCCAACATTTCTCCGTCGGGAAATGACATTCCGCAATCTACAATTACAATATCGTTATTGCACTCAAAAGCAGTTATATTTTTGCCTATTTGATTAAGCCCTCCCAAGAATACTATTTTCATATTCTTGGCGTTTCTAAAATTATTTGATTGCCTGTGACTCCTAGAATTTTTCGAATAAGACATTTTACCTTTTTCGGAAACGTTTTCGGATTTAGAATTTAAAGGTGAATTTACCGCACTGTTTGTGCTATAATTTTTAGCGATTGGTTTTTTTCCTTTCGTATTTTGAATCGTTCTTTTTACAGGTTTTTTTTGATTTTCGTTAGACGTATTTTCATTCAATTAAATTACCTCCTGATTTTTAAATATGACAATATAAACCGTTCAGAAAACTCTGAACTCTACAATTAAAACAATTAAATTTATTCCGAACAAAAATAAAACTACTACCGTACACTAAACGTTAGTTTAATTATAATTTATTTTTCACTCTGTGTCAACATGAGCCTCAGAATACAATATGTAAAAGGAGTCCTGCAAAATGAAAAAAATAGATATTTATACCGATGGTGCATGTAGCGGTAATCCCGGTCCCGGGGGTTGGGGAGCGGTTTTAAGGTACAAAAATCATCAGAAAGAAATTTCAGGTTCAGAAAATAATACCACAAATAATCGTATGGAAATCACAGCTTTGATAAAAGCTTTAGAAATAGTCAAAGAGCCATGTAACATAAAAGTATATACAGATTCAAAATATGTATGTGATTCAATAACAAAAGGATGGGCTTTGTCATGGAAAAATAAGAATTGGAAAAAAAGTGACGGAAAACCTGCTCTCAATTCGGATCTATGGGAAAAACTTCTTTCTTTAATAAGTATTCACAATGTTGAATTTACTTGGATTAAAGGTCATGCAGGTCACCCCGAAAATGAACTTTGCGACAAGCTTGCAACAAGCGCTATAAAACAAGCTAAAGTATAATGTTATATTCTTGTTCAAATATGTTAAATTACTGCTAAGATATAGAAATTTTACATTTAAATGGCTTATAATACAGTGTGTCAAATCAAAATTATTTTTAATAAGGGGCTATTTAAAATGTTAACAACGTATAAAGTGTATGAAATATTTAGTGAGATTACATATCTCTCACTTCCTAGAGAAAGAATGACGGTAGAAACATTGGAAAGGAAGGAAAGAGATCGCTACCCACACACTGGTTCTGTCGGAGGACAAGGAAGAAGTAGACATAAAGAAAGAATGATAGAATCAACAGACGGTGAATATGTTCCTAAAAAAACAGAACTAACATATGGGAAAGATAAAATTTTGGCAGATGTTAATATGTCTAAAGTTATAAAATTTGGTGGCTCCGGAGGAATGGAAGGACCCAAATTTTCTATTTTGGCAACTAACTGTCCTATGCCCAAAGTTGGAATAGAAAGAACATCAAAAACTAGTATAGATCGTTTTTGGAATGTAGCTTTTAGCAGTGAAAGAGTAGATGGAATTGTTGTTTTAGGTGATGTAACAAAAGATGAAAGCATAATTGATTATTGGAGTGAGAGCAGCTCAACCGATCCTCGTTTTTACGACGAAGATAGCTTTTACCAAATAGAATCAACCAAGGAAGAAGAAGGCTCTGGTTATGTAAGATATAAAATAAAAATTTATGAAACAAAAGATTCTATACACTCCAAAACTATAAATCTTTGGCATTATACCAATTGGCCGGACGGAAAAACTCCTACAAACCCTTACGATTTTGAAAATTTTGTTGAAATGTTTGTGGGCAACAGAAAATTGATTGTTCATTGCAGTGCGGGTGTAGGAAGAACAGGTTTATTCGCGGCTTGCTTGGCCGCATTGAAACTAAGGCGCATTGGGGACAAAGCCAATCCTAAAGAACTTGTTGAATTTATGAGAATAGCAAGAACCCGCATGGTTCATACAGCGGAACAATTTGATATGCTGTGCAAATTTGTAGCTAGAAATTGTTTGGGTGACGAAGTAGATTGGTGGAAAAAATTGTCGGAAGAAATAATTCGTGATATCTTCGACATGTACCGCTAAGAGTCGGATTATTAGATTTAAATACCTTACAAATTTAAAAAAGTTTTTATAAATTTAAGCATAAACACTGTTTAGTATTTATGTATTTACGCACCAAAAACATCACCTTAATTTATTTTGATGACTTAAACTTCATCATTATACTAGAATTGGTGTTGCTTTACTTAAGTTCTAATCTCACGTGCATAGCGAGCGGTTTTTGGCGTAGCCCCTTGAGTTAAAACGTAATTAAAAAAGCCTCGAAAGATAAATACATTTCTTATCTTCCAAGGCTTTATATTTCATTACATAGTGTGCGTAAAAGTTGGAACAATTTCTAAAATCTTTTTTTCTATTTTTTCATTGTTCTCAAAATCGCAAAGTTTACGTAATTCTTCCAGTTCCAAGCGTAAATGTTTGGCGTCAACTTTAATAGGATGTCCTATATAAATTTTCTTGTTTTCGGTTTTTTGAATTCCTTCTTCATCCATTAAAAGTTCTTCGTAAAGTTTTTCTCCCGGCCGCAGTCCTGTGTATTCGATCTTTATATCTTCGCCGGGGATAAACCCTGAAAGACGTATCAAATTTTCAGCCAAATCTTTTATTTTAACAGGAGCTCCCATATCCAAAACAAATATTTCTCCGCCCTTTGCAAGACCTCCTGCGGTAAGAACCAAAGAAACGGCTTCGGGAATAGTCATAAAATATCTTATTATCTCAGGGTGAGTTACGGTAACGGGGCCCATTTTTTTAATCTGTTCTTCAAAAAGAGGTATAACGGAACCATTTGAACCCAAAACATTACCGAAACGAACGGCTACAAATTCAGTTTCGCTTTCACGACTTTTCATTTGCACCAACATCTCGCAGATGCGTTTCGTTGCTCCCATTACGTTCGTTGGATTAACAGCTTTATCGGTTGATATTTGAACAAACTTTTTAACTTTATACTTATCTGATAATTCCAAAACATTGAGCGTTCCGAAAACATTGTTTTTTACTGCTTCTTCTATATTTTTTTCCATTAGAGGAACGTGTTTGTGAGCTGCTGCGTGAAATACTACATCTATGTTCTCTTTTTCGAATACTTCTTCAAGTTCTTTTTTATCACATATGGTCGCAATCTCTACAGATAAGTTCAAATCATTTGAATATTTCATTTTGAGTTCTTGCTGTATTTCGTATGCATTATTTTCGTAAATATCCAAAATAATAAGCTTTCTGGGACTAAGCTTTGCTATCTGACGACATAGTTCAGAGCCTATCGAACCACCGCCACCTGTTACCAAAATAGTTTTTCCTATTAAGTAATCGCCATATTGATTTTTATCAAAAATTATAGGCTCGCGGCCAAGCAGATCTTCAACTCTTATTTTACGTATAGCTGAAGATATAGAACTTCCTGAGGTAACCGTATCATAAATATTCGGTATAATTCGAACCTCAAGATTGGTTTTGGAACAAATATCAAGTATACGTCTTCTCTCAGAAGTGGATATTGAGTTAATGGAAAACAGTATTACTTCTACCTTGAATTTTTCACAAATTTCCGGAATTTTTTCTGTATCTCCTTCTATCTTTACACCCATAAGTTTACGACCAATTTTCTCTCCGTCGTCATCAACTATGGCAACAGGTAAATATTCACCTGAAGAATGCCTCGAAATCTCTCTAAGCACAAGAGCCGTAGAATCGCCGCCGCCAACTATAAGCATTCGTTTTTTATTTATCGTATCTTCGTTCGAAACATTGTCAATAAGACGATTAACTCGGTATAAAACCCTAAACATAAATATACTCAAAATGGAAGTTATAAGAAAAATAAAATACATTCGAGGACTCATTCTCGACGAACTTAACACCGTAACCAAGAAAAACAAAAGATTTGCACAAAATGTTGCGAAAGCGGCGTAAAAAAAATCTTCCGCTTCGGCATATCTCCATATTTTGTCATAAAGTTTAAACGCAACAAAAACAATCGAAAAACATATGTTAACCGTCAAAAGATACTTAAGAAACAGACTGTCAACCGTAATAAATGTCAGACTGTTTTTGTTTATGGCAAAAGAAATGTAAAACGATATATTCCATATAATAAAATCACAAAAAAACAGTGCGTATTTTCTGTAACGCTTAACAAATCGCCATATAGCGTCTTTTATACTTCCCATACAATAACGTTTCCTTTTCTTAATAAATAAAACTTTATTTCGTTCCGAAAATCCTGTCCCCTGCGTCTCCGAGTCCCGGAACTATATATCCGTGATCATTTAAGCCCTCATCTTTTGCCGCACAGTATATTTTTACATCGGGATGAGCTTGAATCAAAGCTTCCATACCTTGAGGAGAAGCTAAAATACACATAAATTTTATTGTTTTGGGATTTTGCTTTTTTATACTTGAAATTGCATCAATAGCAGAACCCCCGGTTGCAAGCATTGGATCAAGAACTATAACGTCGCGTTCACTTATGTCACAAGGAAGTTTGCAGTAATATTCCACCGGACTTAAAGTTTCAGGGTCACGATAAAGTCCTATATGCCCTACTCTGGCAGTCGGAATCAAACTCATAACTCCTTCGACCATTCCAAGTCCTGCCCTTAAGATAGGAATAAATGCCAGATGTCTTTCTGCCAATACTTTGGTTTTTGTGGTTGTAATCGGTGTTTCAACCTCAACTTCTTTCAGCGGCAAATCTCTTAGAGCTTCATAGCACATAAGACGAGTAACTTCACTTATAAGTTCACGAAATTCTTTTGAGCTTGTATTTTTATCTCTAAGCAAAGATATTTTATGCTGAATAAGCGGGTGATCCATTACCATAACATTTTTATTTTCTGACATTTTATTGTCCTCCTATCGATTTTTTTGAATTTTTTCTATATCTGTTATTTGCTCTACTCTTTTCTGATGCCTTCCTCCTTCAAAATCGGTGCTAAGAAAAGATTTTACGGTTTCCAAAACAGTATCCAAATCACTGTATCTTCCCCCTAGGCAAAGTACATTCGCGTCGTTGTGCTTTCTTGACATCGCAGCAAGTTCGGGGTCATAACACAAAGCAGCACGCACTCCGTTTACTTTGTTCGCCGCAATGGATACTCCTATTCCGCTGCCGCATACTATTATTCCCTTTTCGCTTTCTTTTTTTGCTACCGAATCGGCAACGGCTTTTGCAAATACAGGATAATCACACGATTCTTCACTGAAAGTGCCAACGTCTTTGAAATCTATGTTGTTTTCGGAAAAATACTTTTTTATTTCCTCTTTTGCTTTATACCCCGCGTGGTCAGAGCCTATTGCTATCATTAATATTTCACCTACACTTTCAATTTATTCTCATTTAAAAGTCTTTCGGCTTGTGGAATTCTTATGTAACTCGGGTTTAATGAACACGCGTCATCGAAAATTCCGTTACTGTACATTTCTTGAGCCACCAGAGCAACGTTGGAGGATTTGATATACATATCTTTTTCGCCGATTAAACAGATATTTTCACAACCACAATCAGTTGCCATACTATTATAGCATATTACTCCGCCATCTCCAACAAATTGAACGACATTGTTTAAATTTCGTAATTGTGCAATTAAATCTTCGACATAAACCGCTCTATCTTGAGTCTTTCTTATAATTTTTCCGTTTTTAACATCAAAAATGGCGTTGTAGACTCCTCCTCGGCGAGCATCCATACAAGCACACACAGTTTTATCGGATTTATCCGTATTAAGTACCAAAGCATAAAGCGACGAAACTCCTACACACGGTTTATTATTTGCCAAAGCCATCGCTTTAACCGTGGAAAGTCCTATACGAAGGCCTGTAAAAGAGCCGGGGCCTA
>CABUYS010000033.1 GCA_902495835.1 uncultured Oscillospiraceae bacterium
ATACCACGTCTCTTAGGCGTGGTCATGATTAGGTGGTGTTTTGTTTTTTGAAGATTTCAAAATAGCTCTTAATAAACCACCTTTGCCTTCACTGTTCGCTAATTGGGACAATAATTTGTTTAAATTTTCCATTAAATCCGATATGTTTTTACCGAATTTTTCTCTTTCTACTTTGCCTGATTCATCATTTGAATGCACCATATCGTTAAATGAAACTAAAGCTTTATTTGTTTCTCCTGTTACTTCTGATATATTTTTAATGATTTCTGCAATATCACTTCTAATATTCGGAAATTCAGAGGATGTAAAAACACTATTTATGTTATCTAAGGTAAGCACAAGTTTTTCTTTAAATGTTTTACCTATGTACACAACAGTACCTATAGACACAACCAAAAGCGTACTTACTAATACATGCCGTACAATAGTAAAAATGTTGTTCCAAGATGTTGACATATGACGCATCTCCTTAAATTGTCAAAATATACACAATTTAATTATAATTTTAATGAATTTTGTTGTCAACAGCAATCGGAAAACTTCTACATATATTTTTCAAGCAACATTCCAAGCATTTAGGAGAACGTGCAGTGCAAATATTACGTCCATGAGCAACTATACGATGACAAAAATCAGAGGATTCGGAAGGATTAATTAATTTTTTCATTATTTTTTCAATTTTGTTTGCGTCTTTTGTGTCGTGAAATCCAAGTCTTTTTGTAATTCTTATAAAATGGGTATCTACTATAATTGCAGGTTTTTTGTATACTTCGCTTAAAAACAAGTTGGCTGTTTTTCGACCTATTCCGGGCAAAGACGTTAAATCATCCATGTTGTCTGGAATTATCCCGTTGAATCTTTCTTTTATGGCTTTGCACATGTTTATAATATCGTTTGACTTTATTCTGTAAAATCCGCAAGAACGTATATATTTTGCTATTTCTTGCGTAGTAGCATTGGAAAAGTCGTCAAGACTTTTAAATTTTGAAAATAATTCAGCGGTCACAATGTTTACTCTTGCGTCCGTGCATTGTGCGGATAAACGTATTGCTATAAGCAGTTGCAAAGGGTTACTGTATATTAAAGAACATTCGGCATTTGGATATTCTTCTTTTAGTTTTTTTACTGCAATTTCAGCTTTTTGGATATCTGTCATTTTTTTAATTCTCCTTTTTAGATTTATAAATAATTATTTTGAGCATAGTAAATTTTTTAAAATATGATTATTTTGTATTTACGGTCATATATTTAATCGAGGTGAACGTCGATTGAATAAAAGCACTATAATTAAAATGCTGGAATACTGTGGCATGTCTTATGTAAACTATCAACCTTGCGTTGAAGGCGAGAAGGTTATATTCATTAATGATAAAAAAACCGACGTACAATGTTTTTTAAGAATTGTTAAAGATACGCTGACTATAGTATTTAGAGGATCTGATTCTTCAAAAGATTGGAAAGCTGATTTTAAATTTTGGAAAACAACTGTTCCTTACAATAACTATTCATCGAAAATAAGGGTTCACAGCGGATTTATAAGTACATATAAATCGCCTAATGTTCGCGGAAAAATACATAAATTTATTACTGATGATATTCAAAAAGTTTATATTACAGGACATTCTTACGGTGCCGCACTTGCAATTTTGTGTGCTGTCGACCTTGAATATAATTTTCCGAAAAAGAATTATGAAGTTATTGTTTTCGGTTGCCCCAGGGTAGGTAACAACGCTTTTAAAAAGTCATATAACTTAAGAATTTTCAAAACATTGAGAGTTGAAAACAGAAATGATATAGTTCCAGAAATTCCGTTTGCTTGCATTGGATACAGGCATGTAGGAGCAAGACTGAAAATAGGGAAGAGCAATTTTTATATGCCGTTATCTATGAAAAAACATAGACTTCAGGAGTATTATTCAGGTATATGGGATGTTTGAGATTTTTTCTGATTTTTCTATTTTTCCTTTTGGCTTTTTGCGTGATTATCGGGATGGGATTGATAATCTTTTGCGTGTTAAAACTCACTTTTTGTTATCTTTTCCCAGTATTCTTTGAAGGCGGATTCATTTTTGTTGTCCTGGGGATAATAATATTTTTTATTTTTAATTTCGTCAGGTAAATACTGTTGTTTTACCCAGTGATTTTTGTATTCATGAGGATACAGATATTTTTTTATGTTTTGTTTGTTGGTGTTTGAATCGTCGCAGTGTACGTTTTTAAGATGTCTGGGAACATCGTAATTGAGTCCGCTTTTTATGTCGTAATAGGCAGAATTTATGGCTTTATATGCAGAGTTTGATTTTGGAGAAAGCGAAGCTGTGATTACTGCATCTGCTAAAGGGATTCGAGCTTCGGGCAAACCTACTTGAGCCGCTATATCCGTTAAAGATTTAATTATGGGTATAACATTCGGATAAGCAAGACCGATGTCTTCGCATGCACAGATAAGTAATCTTCGGCAAGTGTTTATAAGTTCTCCTTTTTCTAAAAGCTGTGCAAGGTAATAAATTGCCGCATCCGGGTCGGACCCTCGTATTGATTTTTGAAAAGCTGACAGTAAATCATAATGGTCATCACCTGTCCTGTTGTAACCTGTAAAAGAGTTTTCTTCGAGCTTGTCCAAGATGGTTAGGTTATCGAGTGTTACATTTTCTTTACTATTGTTACATGAAAAAAAGCAAATTTCCAAAGTGTTTATAGCTTTTCTTACGTCTCCGTTTGCCATGGAAGCAATTCTGTCTATGGTTTGAGGAGATATGATTATGTTGACTTTTTGTTCTTTTTCCAAAAATTTTACAGCATTGATAACCGCTTTTTTTATGTCATTTTTTGATACCTGCTTAAATTCAAAAACTTGAGCTCTACTTAAAATAGCTCCAAAGATATAAAAATATGGATTTTCGGTAGTGGAAGCTATGACTGTTATTTTACCGTTTTCCATAAACTCAAGCAGAGACTGCTGCTGTTTTTTGTTAAAATACTGTATTTCATCTATATACAAAAGTATTCCGTTTGGAGTAACCAAAGGATTTATCTGTGAGATTATGTCTTTGATGTCCGAAAGCGAGGAAGTAGTAGCGTTGATTTTATAAAATTTTCTTTCGGTTTGTTTTGAAATAATTTGAGCAGCGGTAGTTTTTCCTGTTCCGGGAGGTCCGTAAAATATCATATTGGGAATATGTGAAGATTTTATCAAATTTTCCAGTGCACCGTTTTTCCCGAAAACATCGTTTTGACCGACGAGTTCATCGAAATGTTGAGGTCTTATTCTTTCTGCTAAAGGGCGAATCATAAAATTACTCCATCCAAAATTATTTTACAAATTCTTTCAAAATATATTATAATATTAAAGATATTAAAAATAAAGAGTGTGTAAAATCACATTTCAAAAATCAAGAAAAGGAAGTAGAAATTATGAATGAGATGTCTAGATGGTTTAGCACTCCCGCTAATTTAGAATTTGTATGGACGGTTTTGTCATGGATAATGTCCGCCATAGCTCTTGCGGGAACGCTTATGAATGCAGAAAGAAATAAGTGGGGATTTGCTTTTTGGCTCGTTTCAAATTTATACATGAGTATAAGATTTTTTGTTATCGGAGAATTTGCTCAAAGCGCTTTGTTTTTTGTTTATTTTCTTCTTGCTATTCGTGGAATTTTTTCTTGGACGAAAAAAGAAAAGGAAGAAGAAAAAAAATCTTAAATATAATTTAAGAAAGGTATTTTATGAAAGTTCTCTTACATACTTGCTGTGCACCGTGTTCGATAATGTGTATAAGTCAGCTAAAACTTGAAGGAATCACTCCTGTTGTGTTTTGGTATAATCCCAATATACATCCTTTTACCGAATATGAAAAACGAAGAAAATGTTTGATTGATTATACCGAAAAAATTTCAGTTGAGTATGCCGAAAAATATGAATACGGTTTGAGAGATTTTATATCAAATATTTATCCTGATTATATCAATAGATGTGAATATTGTTATCGCAAACGATTAAGCGAAACGGCTAAATATGCATCAGAAAATGGGTACGATGCTTTTTCAACAACACTTCTTATAAGTCCTTATCAAAATCATGAAATGATACGCAAAATTGCAACTGAATTGGAAAGGGAATATAACGTAAAGTTTTTATACCGAGATTTCAGGCCTTATTTTATTGAAGGTCAAAATATAGCTCGGAGTGTTGGACTTTATATGCAAAATTACTGTGGATGTATTTTTAGCGAAGAAGAAAGATATATGCAAAAGATAATAAATGAACTTGAAAAAAAGTCTCCTTTAAAACTTCTTAAACCTACAACTATGTTTAAAAATCAAATTATAAAATATAGAAAAGCATTTCTTAGTGCCAATGAGCGATTAGATGGATGTGCAGGTTTGGAAGATTGCGAAACGTATGAAGAGTGGGTAAATTTCAGTGAAAGACTTCAAAAAAAATACGGTTCGGAATATGTCCCTTCAACTACGTACATTGTTGTAAGAAAAAGCGACAATAAGCTTGTAGGTATGGTTGATTTCAGGCATTCACTAAATGAATTTTTGAAAAAATTCGGAGGTAATATAGGTTACAGCGTTCTTCCCGAAGAAAGAAGAAAAGGCTATGGAACCGAAATATTAAAATTGATTCTTCTAAAATGCAAAAAGTTTAGAAAAAACAAAGTTTTAATTACATGCGATAAATCAAATATTGCCTCTTCCAAAATAATACTTGCAAACGGAGGCATATTGAAAAACGAAGTAAAAGATGAATGTAATTTAGGAATTTCCGGTGTGATTCAAAGATACCGAATAGACATAAAATAAAAAAATTCCGAGGGTAAAGATTATCTTCGGAATTTTTTGTATATAAAAAACAACGCGATAGTTCCATAGTTTATTAGAGTTTCAGTAGTGTAGTAGATAAAAAACTTATTTTAATGTAAAACATACTGGCGGTGTTTAATCTACTAAAGGAAAATCAAAATGAGTACATTCAAATAATTTATAACACATCAAAAAAGAGTAGTTTAATGATATTTCAAAAAGTTGGATATATGAAAATTGAACATAGGAATTGAGTGTTTTTGTACAAAAAATACCGTGTAAATACAATAAATAAAAACACAGTGCCGGTAAAGTGACATATGAGAAAAATTAGTTAAAAAGTGATAGAGTAAGTGATTAATTAAGTTTATTTGACCTTAAGAAACTTTTTTAAGTGTAGCAGGTGATAAAGTCAAGTTGCGGTTTGATGGTGGTATTAGGACGACGCTCGAAACCGAAATACAATACGATATGCGTGTAAATGTTTATTAATAATGAGATGCCGGTGTTAAAAGCATTAGCTGCGTTAGTAAATAAAAATTTTTTTATGTAAAATAAATATTGCGCCTCTAAGTAGATACGTTAGGAAAAATGCCAAAAACAGTGGAGATAATAAAAAACTAATTAAATAATATTAGGTAAAATAAGTTTGAAAGAGTATATAACTATAATCCATTACATGTAACAATTTTTTTATCAAGTATTAGGTGCATTCCGAAAATTATCAATCATAGTTATAAAAGTTTAATATTTCAATATTTTAAAATAATTTTATTTAGCGTGAAAATAGTCCGGTAAATTAAAAAACCGGCCTCTAAGCCGGAATAAATTCAATTAATAAGATAAGATTTTATTAGTGATTTAAGCAATTCATATCTGTCAATTTTTTGTATTAGATTTCTTGCGTCATTGTAAGTAGTGATATAGGTAGGGTCGTCTGAGAGTATGTATCCGGCTATCTGATTAATCGGATTATAACCTTTTTTTACTAAAGCGTCGTAAACAACTGTAAGTATGGTTTTTGTGCTGGATTCGGTATCGTTTCCTAGTGAAAAAGTTATAGTTTTATCATCGTACATTTAAAATCACTCCTTTATAATTTTAAAAAATAAAGATTAAATTAGTTCCTTCAAAGCCTGAAGAGCGAGAAAGTAGCTGTTTTTTCCAAAACCTGTAATTTGCCCCGCACAAACTTCCGCTAAAATAGAATGACGGCGAAAATCTTCTCTGGCATATATGTGAGTCATGTGAGCTTCTATAAACGGAATTTTTATAAATGAAATTGCGTCTCTTAGTGAATAACTGTAGTAACAAAGAGCACCTGCGTTTATTATTCCGCCTTCATATTTTTCTTTTGCTTCATGTATTTTATCTATGAGAGCGCCTTCCCAATTGGACTGAAAAACTTCACAATTAAGGTTTAAATTTTCTCCGTGGGATAATATTTGAGAAGTTATGCTTTCTGCAGTTTCTTCGCCATATATTCCTTTTTCACGTAGACCTGTCATGTTTAAGTTAGGTCCCAAAAGAATTATAACATTTTTCTTTCTCATAACATTTACCATCCAAAAATTATTTTTTTATATTAAAAAAATTTTTTTCGCGAATCAATTTTTCCCTTATAGGTTTTTCTAAAAATCTTTTGACTTTAAGCATTATGGTTTTGCTTTTACTTACAGGCTCTACGAGTACGGATTTAATTTTAAGAAAATTGGCTCCGACTATATCCGTAAAAATTTGGTCTCCTACAACAAGAAGGTTTTGTATTGAAATATTAAGCATTTTTATCGCTTTTTTTATTCCAAACGGTAGTGGTTTCATACCCATACAAATATAAGGAACGGACAGCTGTTTGGCAAATTTACCGACTCTGTCTTTGAAATTATTTGAAACTAATACTATTTTTATACCATTATTTTTCAAATTGTTTATCCATGTAAAAACTTCCTTTTCAGGTGTAGGATATCTGTGTGGAGCAAGGGTATCGTCAATATCCAAAATAATCCCCTTGAATTTGTTTTGGTTTAAAAAGTCGGATGTTATGTCCGTAGCTTTTTTTGTGTAATAAGTAGGTGTAAAAATCGACATTAAATGGGCCTCCGCAAAATTTTGTATAAAAAACAGTTACTATACACATTTCCCCCTCGCACATGTAGAGCGGAGGGGGAAACTTTTCAATGAACCAAATACTACCTTCCGTTTCTCGGTTTTCTTCTTCTGGCTTCTTTGGATTTTTTCTTACGTTTAACGGAGGGCTTGTCGTACGCTTCTCTTTTTCTTACTTCGGAAATTATTCCGGAGCTTTGTCTCTTAAATCTTCTGAGCTGACTTTCCAAAGATTCTTTTTGTCTAGAATTGTCGCTTTTTGGACTTTCGCCGTTTGTTACGTTTTGAGAGTTGCTTTTTTCAACATTTGAACATTCGTCGCTTGTTGTTATAACCTCAGATTTAACTTGTTTTTGACTTACGACAGTAACATTTGAGGAGTCGCCCGTTGTTATAACGTGAGATTCAACTTCACTTGTTGTTTTAATTTCCTTCTGCATTTACTTCCCTCCTATCTGCGTCTAAGCAGGAGTTTATGTATTATCAGTATACCGAAATCAATAAAATGATTAAGTATTTTAACACACAACCGCTATTATATATTATTTTTATATTTGTTGTCAAGATATACTATTTTTCTTTTTAAAAAAAGACTAAGATGTTTTATATTACAACTTCTATAAAATATTTTTTGATATCAAATTATCAAAATTATTTACACAAAGCTTTGTAACATATATAATCTAATTATATTACAAACAAAAATGATGTTAAGAGGAATAGTATGGAATTTAAAAATGTTTCGGTTATAATACCTATTTTGAATGAAGAAAAATATATAGAGAAATGTCTGGATTCGCTTTTGAATCAGTGTTATCCTAAAGAACGCTTGGAAATATTATTGATTGATGGTAATTCTTCGGATAAAACAGTTTCGATTATAAAAAAGTATACGGATAGATACAGTTTTATAAAATTATACTCAAATCCGCAGAAAACCGTTCAGCATGCACTCAATATCGGGATAGAAAATTCTTCGGGTGAATATATTGTGCGTATGGACGCTCATGCGTGGTATGCCGAAGACTATATTTTAAAGTGCGTTGAATATCTCCAAAAAACAAATGCAGACAACGTGGGAGGACCGACTGTTGTCAGAGGTATTTCTCCAACCCAGAAAGTTGTAGCTGCAGCGTATCATTCTCAGTTTGCGCTTGGCGGAAGCAAGCATTATGAAGAAAAATTTGAAGGATATGCCGATACGGTGTCTTGGGGAGCGTTTAAAAAGAAAACCTTAACTGATATAGGCATGTATGATTCACGGCTTCCCAGAAGCGAAGATGACGATTTGAATTTCAGAATAACAAATGGCGGCGGAAAAATTTTTATAACTCCTGAAATAAAAAGTGTTTATTACCCGAAAGACAGTTTTGAAAAATTGTTTAAGCAATATTTTGAATACGGCGTTTGGAAAGTAGCAGTCATGAAAAAACACAAAAGGCCGTTGCGTCTTATTCATTTAGTTCCCATGTGTTTTGTGGCTTTTTTGGTTGTCTTTGGAATAATGTCATTTTTTTGTGATTTTTTTAAAAATATTTTTTGGGTTGGAGTTATAACTTATCTGTTTGCTGATTTTTATTTTTCATTTAAAAACAAGTACTTGACAAAATTTGTTGACCAATTGAAACTTATGTGGGCTCATTTTGTTATACATGTTTCATATGGTTTAGGATTCTGGGTTGGAATATTCAAATTTTTTAATACTAAATGGTAAATTAATTATTTTTTTGAAATGGCGTGATTATTGTGGATGAGAATAAAAAAATATTGAAACTTAGCGAAAAGGATTTGCGAAATCTCCAACTTAAAAGTTTGGAAATTTTGATGTATTTCAAAAGCTTTTGTGAAAAGCATAAACTTAGATTTTATCTTTGCGGCGGATGTTGCATAGGAAGTTTACGGCACAAGGGATTTATTCCGTGGGATGACGATGTTGATGTGTTTATGCCGCGTAAAGATTATGAAAAACTTTTTCTGTTATGGGAAAAATATGCCGATACCTCAAAGTATTCATGCAATAGAACTACGGAAAATAAATTTATTGGAAATATTATGACAACTGTTTCTGATAATTCAACAACTGTAATTCACCCATGGCAAGTAGGTAAAGACGGCCCTAAAGGAGTATCGATGGATATTTTACCTCTTGACGGTTGTGCACCTTTCGGCATTAAGAGAAAAATTCAAATGATGTGGAGTATGATTTTTTCTCTTTATTGTTCTCGAATGGTTCCTGTGAATCACGGAAAGCTTATATCTCTTATCGGAAAAATTTTATTAGGTGTCGTGCCAACGAATTCGGCTAAAAATAGAATATGGAAATTTGCCGAAAAACAGATGAGTAAATATGATTTTGACAATTCCGATTATATAACCGAACTTTGTTCAGGCCCCGGGTATATGAAAAACGAATACCCCGGCGAAATATTTAGAGACGTGGTTTATAAAGAGTTTGAAGGACATATGATGCCGCTTCCCATTGGGTACGACAAATATTTGAAAATGGCTTTTGGGGATTATATGAAACTTCCGCTAAAAGAAAAGCAGGTTCCGCACCATGACATTGTATATATGGATTTGGAAAACGGCAATTTATAGTATTTATTTAATTTAGTAAATTGATTAACGGAGGAGAAAAATAATGATATTTGGAGCAATAGTAGCCGGGGGAGTAGGAAACAGGATGAATCTTTCAGGACTTCCCAAACAGTTTTTGCCTTTGGGTAAATCGGAAAAACCGATAATAATTCACACTTTGGAAAAATTTTTACTTTGTGACAGAATTGATTGTATTTGTTTGGGGGTTCATAAAGATTGGACTGGATATGCCGAAGAACTGTTGGAAAAGTATAAAATAAACACTGAAAAAATTTTAATCACTGAAGGCGGTTCTGACAGAAATATCACCATTATGAATATAATAGACGCAATCGAAAGCAAATACGGAGAAAATCCTAATCACATAATAGTTACTCACGACGCAGTTCGTCCTTTTGTTACCTTAAAAATGATAGAGGAAAATATTGACGCAGTAATTGAATGCGGAGCTTGCGATACTGTGGTTTCTGCAATAGATACCATTATTGAATCGACAGATAAAACGCATATTACATCCGTTCCCGACAGAAAATTAATGTACCAAGGTCAGACTCCCCAAAGCTTTAATATGACAACTCTTAAAAATCTTTACAATGATTTAAGCGATCAAGAAAAAGATATTCTAACGGACGCATGCAGAATATTTGTTTTCAGAAATAAGCCTGTAAAACTTGTCAAAGGTGACACATTTAACATAAAAATAACGAACCAAAGCGATTATAAGATTGCAAAAGCAATAATCGGAGGAGATATGAGTGATTAATTATGTTTATCAGCTTGTAAGTCCCGGAGTTTTTTCAGTAAAGTATGAAGATATGAATTTTAATAATAAATTGATTGTAAGGCCTACTTACATGGCGTTGTGCCATGCGGACCAAAGATATTATTTGGGGCAGAGAAGTTTGGATAAGCTAAGAACAAAATTGCCTATGGCTTTGATACACGAATGCGTCGGAAAAGTTGTATATGACTCAACGGGGACTTATTCTTACGGTCAGAAAGTTGTAATTATTCCAAATGTTCCTTCAAAAAATCGAAATCCCGTTATTTTTGAAAATTATGAAAAAGGTTCTTCTTTTCTTTCCAGCGGAAAAGACGGATTTATGCGTGAATTTGTAAATATAAATTTAGACAGAGTTGTTCCTTATGAAGATATTTCGGAAAAAATTGCAGCCATATCAGAATTTGTAAGCGTTGGAGTGCACGCAGTAACGAGGTTTAAAAATGCGGCTCACAGTATAAGAAATTCTGTCGGAATATGGGGAGACGGAAGTTTAGCTTACGTAGTTGCGTGTATTATAAGGCAAGTTATGCCAGAAGTTAAAATTTTTGTTGTGGGAAGAGACGGTTATAAACTTTCTCAATTTTTGTTTGCCGACGGAACATATTTTTCCGATAACATTCCGAAAGATTTTAGCGTTGACCATGCCTTTGAGTGTGCCGGCGGAGAGGGCAGTTACTATGCCATAGATGATATTATCAACTATATTAATCCTCAAGGCACTGCCGTGCTTATGGGCGTAAGTGAAAATAAAATTTCCGTAAATACAAGGGATATCCTTGAAAAAGGATTAACAATGGTAGGTTCAAGTCGTTCCGGAAGAGAAGATTTCAAAAAAACTGTTGAACTTTTAAAGAATTTTAAGTTTCAAAATCGTTTGAGCAGAATTATCTACGAAGATAAAGCAGTAGAATCTGTTTCAGATATTCATAGAGTGTTTAAAACCGATTTGAACACGTATTTCAAAACTGTTTTTAAATGGAATTTGTAAAAAATTGGAGAATAAATATGCCAAAAATAAGTATAATTGTGCCCGTATATAATTGCGAAAAATATATTTCAAACTGTATAAATTCAATTTTGGAGCAAAGTTTTAAAGATTTTGAATTAATTCTTGTTGACGATGGTTCAAGTGACAGAAGTTTTGAAATATGTGAAAGTTTTGCTAAAAAAGATAATCGTGTAAGAGCTATTCATCAGCCGAATTCGGGAGTAAGCAGGGCACGCAACAGAGGTCTTGATGAAGCTAAAGGCGAGTATATCGGATTTGTTGACGGCGATGACTGTGTAGACAAAGAAATGTATAAGCGGTTATATAAAAATTTGGCAGACAATAATGCTGATATATCAATTTGCGGAATTGTCAATTATTTTGTAAAAAAAGATGGTACAACAGAGAAAGTTCGTCAGTCGCAAGTTGACGGATTTTGGATTTTCAGCGGAGAACAAGCTTTAAAAGAAGCACTTCAAAGTCGGTTATATTCAGTAAATCCAGTAAATAAACTTTTTAAAAAGGAACTTTTTGACAAACTCCGTTATCCCGAAGGCAAAATTTCCGAAGACGCTTTTTTGATTCCCGTCGTAATTTCCAAAGCCGGCAAAGTTGTGTATGATTCTAAGCCAATGTACTATTATTTGCGGCGTGAAAACAGTATAACCACTTCGAATTTTTCAGATAGGGATTGGGATGTGGTAGAAGCTTATAAAAATCACTTAAATATGGTATCTGAAAAATTCCCTAATTTAAAAGAAGTTGCAAAATTCAGGTATTTATGGGCATATACTTATGTAATCGATAAAATAATGCTAAGTGAAAATTCCGAAAACTATTTAGAAGATTTCAAAAAAGCATTTAATTTTATTAAAAAAAATATTTTGCAAATTATCTTTAATCCCTATTTTTCGCTTAAAAGAAAAATTGCAGTTATGGTGCTTTTAATTAACAAAAAAATTTATAAAAAAATGATTATGACCGTAAACAAACGATAAAATTTTTAATCGGAGATTGTAATGAAAAAGTTGTGTTTTATATGTTTCAATATTGAAGAT
>CABUYS010000034.1 GCA_902495835.1 uncultured Oscillospiraceae bacterium
TATAAAAAGTTAAACCACGAATACCATATAGTATTTGTGGCAAAATGCTTTATGAATATAAAATATTAAAAATAGGAGCTATGTTTAGAAAATAAAGAAAATGAATTGAGATAACAGTTAACATTTAAGAATATAACCCTATTTATGGATATCAATCAACGAATCCTTCACAAGCGTCACACCGTATCAGCCTTCTTTAGAGGCGGCTAGTAGTACAGGGCTTTGCCCGTTAAAGAAATACCTCCAGCTAGGCGCTGGGGGTGTTTATTTTGCATATAAAACTTAAATATTTTTCTTTTAACAATAAATAGTAAAAATTTTGTATCACAGTAATTATCGGCAAAAACAAAATTTACAAAGCACTCACAAACAAGCCTTGATCGGAATATTTATTATTTGAAAATATTGACATATAATTAAGGAAAGTGTATAATATAATTAATGAAAGGTTAAAGGAGAGGGTTTTAAATGAAGAAAAAAACATTACTTAAGGTTTTTTCAATGGCAGCAGTGATTTTAACATCTGTATCAAGTACTTTGAATTTTGTTAGTGCCGAAACTTTACCTTTATGCCCTGAGAGCAAAATAGTTGAAAAAGATTTAGAGAATAAATTTCATGTTAAAGATGAGGAAGAACTTTTAAATTGCATAAATAAAGCTCAAGACGGAGATACCGTAATTTTAGAAAGTGATATAACTTTAAGAACCGTTGCTGAAATCAAAACATCAATATGTTTGGATTTAAATGGACATCAAATCTTTGCTATGAATCAAAACTGGATTAAACATAAAGATTGCATGGAATTCGTTGAAGGTGCTATTAAAATACGAAAGATAAATTTGCCCAGATTGGAAGTAATTGATAAGTGTGCGTGTTTTGGTTACGGTTATGATTCGAAAAAAATAGAAGGTTATGTCAAATTAAAAATACAATACGACGATAATCTTAAAGTTACCATAAAAAACGGAAGTATTAAAAAACAAGATGGTAAAAACGGTGAAAACGGTAAAAGCTTTAAAAACCATAACGGTTATTGTTTTCACAACGGAGGAAGTGGCGAAAGAGTTAATCTCCCGGTTATAGTTTACTGCGGAACACTTAATCTATCTAATGTTAAAATAGAGGGCGGCAACGGCGGCAACGGCGGTGACGGTGCAAAACCCGATATGAGTTTAATGGAACTTTTTATATCAAATATAAAAGGCGGAAAAGGTGGAAATGGGGCTAACGGAGGTCTTCCTATACTTTATGATAAACACTGTAAGATTATTAAAGACGGAGAAACTAAGTTAATTAAAGGTACCCCTGGAAAAGGCGGAAAAGGTTATAAATTTGAAGGTACTGCAAATTTTTTTGCAGGAGAAGATTTAGATGGAGAAGATGGAAAAGACGGTAAAGTTTGTGCAGAGGATTACGATGAAGTTGTTGAAAGACCGGATTTCATATTGCAACCTGAATATTTTGAAGAAAGATTTTAAAATCGTATATATTAAGACAAATAAAAAATTCTGCAAAGTTATAATCAATTCAGAAACTTGTTTGACAGATTAAGAAAGAGGATTTAATAGTATGAAAAGAAAAAAGGTATGGACTAAAGTTGTTTCGGTAGCGGCAGTAGTTTTAACATCCGTATCAAGTGTTTGGAATTTTGTTAATGCTGAAACTTTACCTTTATGTCCTGAGAGCAAAATAGTTGAAAAAGATTTAGAGAATAAATTTCATGTTAAAGATGAGGAAGAACTTTTAAATTGTATAAATAAAGCTAAAGATGGAGATACCGTAATTTTAGAGAGTGATATAACTTTAAAAACCAACGCTGAGATTAAAACATCAATATGTTTGGATTTAAATGGGCACAATATTTTGGTTGATGATGATAAAGAAAATATGGAAAGGCAAGGTATCATTAAAATACGTAAAACCAATTTACCTTATATAGAAAAAATTGATAAATCGCCTAATCTTCCGCCATTACGTACAGTAGTGAAATGTTATGTAAAATATGACGACAAACTAGAAGTTACAATTAGAAACGGAACTATTAAGAGAGCAAACGGAGAAAACGGTAAAGACGGATGCGCGGCTTCTTATACTTTGCTTCGTAACGGAAGAGACGGCCATACTCCTAATCCTCCCATCAAACTTTACTGCGGAAAACTTATATTATCTAATATCAAAATAGAAGGCGGTAATGGCGGAAACGGGGGATATGGTTTTCGTGGAAGGATATACTTAAGTCCGTTTAAACTCAAGTCTCATTTAGAAACTCTTCGCAAATCGAATATAAAGGGCGGAGACGGCGGCAATGGCGGTGACGGCAGCTGTGCTGTAAGTTATGATAAGCATTGTAAGATTGTCGCAGACGAAAAAACGCAGTTGATTGAAGGTCTTCCGGGAAAAGGCGGAAAAGGCGGTTATTTTGCTTTTAGTTACATTATATATTCCTCTGGAGGTAGAGGAGAAGACGGTAAAGACGGAAAAGTTCAGGATGAAATTTTCACAAGACCAGAATTTATAATGGTGTAGACTGGTGTTTGATTTTGTTAAATAATTAAGAAGAGCCTAAAATAGGGCTCTTTATTTGTATATAGAAAACCCCACGATAGTTACGTGGGTCAATGGTAGCTTAAGCGATGTAAGGAGGACAAAAATTCCTTTTGATATAAGATAAATTAGCGGTCTGTAAGTTAATAAAAACAAATCAATCGAATGGGAAACAACTTCTTGTAACAGATATAAAAGAGCCGTTCGGTTCTTTTGTGTGAAAAATTATGTGATAGCCTCGCCGATGAGTAGAGCTTATAATGTCGCAACTTTTTTTATGCAAGATAGATTAGCGGTTTATATAGTGCTAAAAGCGGACCAAAATGAGAGTACTCAAAGCAAATGGAACAAAGTTTATTACATACAAAATAAAACTTCAAATACTACATAAATATCTGTAAAAATATTCCTTTTTGAATTTTATCGGTTTGACATCTATATAAATTTGTGATAAAATAATTGACGGAGGGGTGTAATATGAGTAAAGAATCAATCAAAACTATTGCTCGCAATAAAAAAGCCTCTCATGATTATTTTGTAATTGAAAGTATAGAGGCAGGAATTGAGCTAGAGGGAACCGAGGTTAAGTCACTTCGCAGAGGAAACGTTAATCTTAAAGACGCATGGTGTTCAGTTGTTAACGGAGAAATTTTTGCAAATGGAATTCATATTGGTCCGTATGAGCAGGGAAACATTTTTAATGTAGATTCTCGCAGAGTTAGAAAACTTTTAATGCACAAACGAGAGATTTCCAAACTTTACGGTCAAACCAAACAGAAGGGTTATTCGTTGATTCCTTTGTCGGCTTATTTCAAAGGCTCGAATGTAAAGATTCAAGTTGGACTGTGCAAAGGTAAAAAGCTTTACGATAAACGAGAAGATATGGCAAGAAAATCTGCTCAGCGTGATATTGAAAGGGCATTTAAAGAAAAAAATCATTTTTAGAAGGAGCCTTTTGATAATGATTTTGAAATGTGAATTTTCAGGCTTGTTAAAAAAAGATTTAGATTTTTTCGATTCATACGGGAATATTATTTACAGCGTGGAAATACTAAAAAGATTTCGCTCACGCCCCGTGATGTATTTGAAGGATAAGTTTGGAAATTTGCTGTACTGGATGACTAAAAAATCTCAAAGGTTCCGCAGTGAGTACATTGTTGATGATTTCGTAAATTATTCTTCAAAGTATGCATATTGTAAGGGAAGAAAAATTTATATTTTCCTAGAAGATGAATCTTGTGCATTAGTTTTGACCAGACATTTTTTAAAGAGAAATTTTGAAATATACTTGGGCAAAGAGTTGTTGCTTACAGCTTTTTCAGAAGGTATTTTTAGTTCTCATTATACTTTTGAATTTCAAAGTGAAAAGTACACAGATTTGTGTATATGTGCAATTACCATTCTTTTCGATGTTATAAACAACGAGTTTATAACGTCTAGAATTCGTAGCGGATTTTAATTAAATGGGGGCGTAATGGCTTCGACGGGGAGCACGAGTTTAAGTAAGCGAGTAGCAAGGCGGAACTGCTTTAAAAGTCGCATTTTTCAATTAAATGGAAACACAAATTATGGAGATAATCCAAAAAACAGCAGAAGCAGCGTAATTAATGGTAGCTTTGGAAGAAATGTCAAAGTTGTCGAAATGGCTGCAGTTGCTTAATTAGCCTTAATATTAGGCGACATCTTATTTTAGGTTACCGCGACTAACTTAAGGTGACTAACTAGCGGTGAACGTGAATCATTGATTTCCTCGGCTTTGATCATGAATTAGAGGATACTGTATTGTTGAGGTTTCCGTTGGACTCTCGATGCAGGAAATTTAATCATCGGATACACTCGTAGAAAGCTTAGGTAAATGCTTTTCGGACAGGGGTTCGACTCCCCTCGCCTCCACCATACCGATACCTCAATCTAGATACAATGTAGTTTTTATGTAACGATTACTTCTTTAATTTTGGGAATAATCGTTAATTTTTTTGTCTCTAAAAAATATAATCGTTACAAATTTGCACCCACAATTTAATAATCTAAACAGTTAAAAATTCATCAATTAAAGAGTTGATGGATTTTGTTATTTATATATTTCCATTAACTTTATGAAATCAAAACTACCACCAGCAGTCTTTTACAAATGTAAAATTCTACTCAAATATACAGCTGCAAGTGAAGGGTTCAATGACTATATCGAACTTTTGTGTCTTTGCGGTGATGTTTAAACTTCCAAAATATTTGAAGGATACACATTAATAAATACTTTCTGTCTCTGAGAGCTTCATCCACTTCTTTTGCTATCATCCAAAACTTTCGGTTGGCTTCCCTTAAACTTTCAAGAAGGCAGGTTTAACTCAACAAGAAGTAGCTATTTACTCTAATATTACTGAAAAAGCATATCAAAATTACGAACTGATGACGCGCAAACCAAAACTGGAAATTTTAATGAAAATAGCAGATACATTCAACGTTTCATTAGATTATTTGGTAGGTAGGACAGATAATAAAGGAGTTAATAAATAATATAAAAGTTATGGTTCCGTTTCTACGATTGCAAAGGATAATGGTTTTATCTTTTGCAGGGATTAAGTGTCAAAACTACTTAATTTTGCCATGACATTTTTCGCTTCATAAATCTTCCGTACAGCCATGTAAACTCTAACTAATAATTAAGTCAATTGGAGTTATAAACTTTGTAAAGGTGCCCCTTAATTCCCTAACTTAGACAGAAATATTTGTGTTTAACATATAATATCTTTTCACTTCCTTTCCAGTAGTTTGTTGTTGTATATACCCCTGGTTACACACGGATTTTGCTAGTAATCGACTAATATAATTTGTTTATTTAATTTTTTAGCATAGTTTAAGGTGTAATTTGTTGGGAAAGTATGTATTTGGACAAAGAACTTATTTGTTATAGGTAGGTCTCCTTACCAGTAGGGACATAAACCGATACTTTACAGCTGACTTAAAACAGGTAAACATAAATGGTATACTGGTAGAAATAAACTCACAATTTGGCATTATGATAAACCCAAGAAGAATGGAGAACACCCAACTATGAAACCTATTTCCTTGCTTTGCTATCCTATAAAGAATTCATCTGTGGTAAATAGTATCATTCTTAATACTTTTGCAGGCTCGGGAAGTACATTAATGGCTTGTTAATAAATTAATAGAATCTGCTACTGTATAGAACTCGACTCCCTAAATATGCATCTATAATTATTCGAAAATATGTAGAATTTTACGGCGATGAAGATGTGTTTTTAGTGCGTGAGAATAAAAAAGTATCATATTTAGAAATACTAAAAAATAAAAAGGCTTCAATTTAAACAGTCTATAATTTACACAATAAATGTAGGTTTAGTTGTATCACTCAGAATATTTTAAATCATAGATCCGAAAAGATGACGTTAAAGTATTGCGGCATTGAAAAAGAAAAGAAATAAACTATGCTAAAAAGTCTAGCAGAATTATGGTAAAATTTAATTATGAAAAACTTTTTTGAAATACAGAAAAAGCATTAGATTTACCTATAAAAAATTAAAAATTTATGTTTTATGAGGTAATAACAGATGAAAATAATGAAAATCAAAAAATCTGACGATATAAACGTTATTGATAAAATTTATGTGGTTCAGTCGAATCTGTAAAAATTAAATAAATATTAAAAAATAATTTAGCGTATATGTTACTGATTTTTGCCAATAGATTTTTATAGCAAAGGCAGAATTGGCATAGGTTTGTTTTTTAATATGTAATATATGTTTTAACAAATACTTTATGTGACAATTGATTCTTTCGATTTTTGATAATTATGCGGTAATAATGAAAATATAAATGTTTGAACATTTTGAAGAAATAAATTTACATATTTTAAATTAAATATTTCAATTTGGCAGTTTTATATTATGATAACCTCAAACGTGCTATAGAAGTTTGATTTAGATTGATATTTTGTGTTTTATATGTTAAATTTATTGGATAATTGGTTGTTAAAATTTTTCCTAACATATTTTTTTCTATTCAAAAAAATAGAAATTAAATTTATGTTATTGAAACAGTAAATTAAATAAGTTATACTCAGTCTATCCTGCAGGTATAATTTGTAAGATTTTGGAGGAATTGGGTATGTCATTAAATAATTTGTCATTTGGTGAAGAGTTCTGTTTAGAGGAAGAAACTCAACTGGGTGAAAAAGATGAAGTTGCTGTTTTTCTGTGTGTTCTCTGTGGCTTAGGGACAGTTGCCGGGTGTATCTTATGTGGATGTGAAATTCCCGTACTTTTCGGCGTAGGTTCAGCCGTTTTTGCAGAGGCCGGTGTAGCAGCGACTGCCGCGGGTATTATAACACCGCTATAAATAATTCTGATGTATATGCGTAGAAGGGCTTTTAAGCCCTTCTACTGCTAATAGGAGGGAAAATTATTGAAAGGTATCAAGTTTTCGAGCAAATCCGGTAACTTATATTTTTATGATGATTTAGCGGGGCATATTTTTAACATAAATGATGACGAAAATATGGAAGCTATTCAAAAAATACACACTGAATTAAACCTTAAAAATAGTAATTTAGAAAAAACGAATTTGGTATAGAGGATGTTAAAGATTATCTGTATGGTTTAGGCGAAGGCTTCAAACAACTAATGTTAGAAGTATCGTCAGCCTGCAATTTTCGATGTAAGTATTGTACTTACTCAGAGTATTATGAATCTACACGGTGTCATGGCACGGAAAATATGAGTTTCTCTGTGGCAAAAAAAGCTATTGATTATTATTTTAAAAATTTTGAAATAATACATAAAAGAAATGCTCTTAGAAAACCAATAATTAATTTTTACGGTGGCGAGCCACTACTTAATTACAAGTTGATAAAAGAATGTGTTGAATATGTCAAAAAAAGCTATTCGAAATATGCTCATAACGTGATGTACTATATCACTACTAATGGCTGGCTACTTACTGATGACGTTCAAAAGTTTTTATATGAAAATAAATTTAACACAGTTGTAAGTATCGATGGATATAAAGAAAACCATGATAGAAATAGATTAACCATAACAGGAGAAAAAACTTTTGATACAGTAATAGATAATTATAACAAAATGAAGTTAAAATATCCTGATGCAAGTTTGGCTGCCGCATCTTGTATAGATTATAAAACCGATATGGAAAAAATAATGGAATTTAGCAACAAAAACAATATTGATTTCATCGCCACTAATTTTGTAGAAAGCAATATGAGTACATATTATGATCAGTTTTCTGTGGATGATCAGTTAGCCTTCTCACAAAAATGGGGTAAACTTAAAAACATGATGTTTGATATGGTTAAAAACAAGTTCCACAGTGGCAATAAGTTTTTAGCCCATTACATTAGCCGTGTTTATAAAGATATAGTGTTTTACCCTAAAATGGGCAATATTAGATCAAAAGTGAGTCCTTATTCCGGAAGTTGCATAATGGGCGAAAAAATTTATGTAGATGTTAAAGGAAACTTTTTCTTATGCGAAAAAGTAGGCTGTAAATTCAATTTTGGAAACGTTGACACTGGAATTGATTTTGAAAGAGTAGTCGAAATGTTTAGAAAATATAGAGACAAGGCTTGCAATAGGTGCAAAGATTGTGATATTACAAAACTATGTGGTCTGTGTTTTAAAGATTTAGATAGTGATTTTAACTTTTCTAAGGATAAGGATATATGTAAAATGCAGCGAGAAAATAAGAAACATGTTCTGGAGGAATATGTTACCCTTATGGAATTATCTCCACAACTTTTTGATGAAAACACATCACAATATTATAAAAAATTAAATAAAGGAGATGTGTGCTAGTGTTTTTCAGACTTTTGCCCGAGGTATATTTGATAATGGGCAAGAATAAATCTTTTCTTCAAAATATATCTGCAAAAAAGGCATTTTGGATAAATAACAATGTTGCCAACCTGATAAAAACTTGTGAAAACAATGCTCCTATTCCGGCAGAATTTTTAGAATATGCCAAGGAACTTGAAAAAAATAAATGGGGAAAAATTACTAAAACACCAATTTTTGTGGAAAAATTAAGGCCTTCAAATATAATGGATACCAGACAAATTCATAGTAAAGCCCCTATTATAAATTATGCTACCATAAAACTGACTGACCGTTGCAATCTAAACTGTAATAAATGTGGAAAAGTTTTTTGCCCTTCTTGCTTAAAAAGGGGCACCAATGATATTATGGACATATCTACCGTAAAATTTATTATTAAAAATCTTAAAAATTATAGATGCAAAACCGTGTTGCTTACAGGTGGAGAAGTAACACTAATTCCCGATCTTAAATATATTTGCGATACGATTGTCAAGAGCGGTTTACGTGTTGTTATAAGCACTAACGGTATTAATAAGTTAGATAAGTATTTTATGAATTTTGATATACTTATATCAGTTTTTTCAAAGGAACAATTAATGAAAATTATTGACAATTATAAAGAATTCAATAATGTTACCGTGGTGAACTATTTTAGTGATACTAGATTTCCTTTATTACCAAAAACTTGGAAATGTATAAACAGGACAAACGAAAATCATAAAATTACCCGAAAAAGTTTAATTAACATGTCGGTGGACAGATTTTATATGCGACAAACAAAAAGCACTTGCCTTAGTGGTAAAATAGTCATAGATGAATGTGGAGATATTTATCCTTGTTTAGAAGCGATAAAACATCAGAAAAAAGCTGGTAACATAAATGAATTACCTTGGGAGGACATTGTACAGGTATTATCTGAAAAATTTTGGAACGAAAAAATAGATAATCACAAAATTTGTAAAGATTGTGAGTTTAGATATGCTTGTAATTCGTGTTTTTTTGACGACGTAGAAAAAAATTGCTGTTATAATTTGGAGGTGGGAACATGGAAATAATAGCAAATAGAATTTGTAAAAAAATAGATTCCAAAACTATACTTAATGACATAACTTTGCGTATAAAAAACGGATCCATATATGGATTAATAGGTCCAAACGGTGCCGGTAAAACCACTTTTTCACGTTTGCTTATGAACATATACATTCCCACTTCAGGAACTATAACCATTAATGGTATAGATACAACATCTGATGATTTTGAAAACATTAAACCATATATTTCATGCGTGATGGATAATTTGGGATTATATAAAAATTTAACCGTTTCGGAAAATGTTGAATTCTTCCATAGAATATATTTCCCTAAAGCGTCTAGTATTGAAAGAAGTAATTCTATAAAAAAATCTCTCGAAATATTTGGGTTACAAGATAAACAAACCAGTAGAATAAATTTTCTTTCCAAAGGAGAACGGCAAAGATTAGCGCTGGCACGTGCATGCCTAAACAGACCAAAATTAATTATATTGGATGAACCTACAACAGGACTTGATGTAGAAGGTGTCTTGCTTGTAAGACGTTATATCCAAGAATTAAAAAATCAAGGTACAACCGTTTTAATAAATTCTCATAATCTTAGTGAACTCGAAAAAGTTTGTGATTATTATGGTTTTATAAATAAAGGAAATATAATTGAACAAGGCAATTTTGATAAACTCGTTGAGAAATATAGTAAAAGATTAAATACTCATAATATAAGTTTAGAGGATATTTATAGGGTGATATTTAATGTGGAAGAATAAAGTAAGCAAATTAAAAATCTTTATGTGGTATTACAATAAATCTTTTAAAAACCAAGGATTTCTCTATACTGCATTAGCGTTACTAAACATTTTTATTTTAATCAAAAATTTGCCGATGTGGTACTTACTGATTGGCTGCTTCACACTATATATTGCTTCAACTTGCCACATGGTAAGCCCCTCAAATTCCGCATTGGCTTGCACTCCACTAAAAATAAAAGATATTATTAAAGCAAACTCATTGATTTTGCTGATTAAATTTTCAATCATTTGTCTGATAGCATTGTTTATTAAAGTCGTTTTTGAAAAACCTTTTAATTTTATAAGTTTGATGTATATTCCTCAAATATTCCTGTATATAATCTTGGCGTATTCCATATTAAATCTACTGTTTGCTGTCGAATGTTATGTGCCTCAGAAATATCGTAACCCTACAATTTATTTAATTATAGCTTTTTTCGTTGGTTTGTGTACTGCACTATACAAACTAACTTTGGCTTGGAGTAGTACCGCATTGGTAATTTTATCACTAATCATATTAATGATTTCGAATATATTAATAAAAAAATTGTCTTACGAAATAATATTTTGCAAAGGGGCAAGTCAATGAACGCATTAATTTGGAAAAAATTTAAATGGATTACTCAAAATATAAAAACTTTTTTGTATTTTTTCATGGTACCTATAGGCATTGCGGTATGGCTATTTTTCTCAACAAATAATAAAGATGCACTAATATGCTATTTCCCCTTTATTTCTATATTAATAGGAATACTTTTTGACCAAATGGATATAGAAAATATTACCAATAAAGGATATGCGCTTTATACTCCTATATCGCTAAAGAAAGGCTGGATATATAACGCATTTATCAGTTGGGGATTTAGGTTTATTTATTCAACAATTATAGTGACTTTGGGACTATTTTTTTACAAATTTATATACGGGTGCCCATATGTAACTTTTACTACATTTTCGAAAGGAATATTAAATGGTTTGTCGGCTTTTGGGATAGTTCTTTTTGCAACTCAATATGAAGTGAATTTTGCTAAGTGGAAACAGTATCTTTCTTTTGCATGGGTAATACCTGTTTTATTATGCGCAGTTATGTGTGAAAATAGTATAAGTGATATAATTCCAACTGACATATTTACTTTGATTTATATATTTATATTTTCCGTTTTTCTTATTTGTACAGCACTTATTATTAATAAAAATATAAACACAGAAAAATTTATATTATCGTTAGAAAAAATCAAAAAAATAGCATCTGCACATTTTAACGTAATGGATGAATGAAATATTTTTATTGGAGTTGTTAAAATGAATGTTTTTTTGTATTTTAAAAAATATTTGAATCGTGATATTGCACTGCAGTGTCTGGATTATTATGAAGAAAATGATATATTTTTGAGTACTGGTGATAAATATTTTTTACTGAAAGAAGAACTAACCAATAAAAAAATAAGTTACATAGATATGGCAAAATTCATAACTGAAACTCGTGGATCACAGTTTTCTTTTTTTAGAAAGTACAATCCTATTATTTATAAAATGTATCATAACAATAGAAATGATAAATCACCTGTAAATCAAAATTTAGATATAGAGAAGGCTATTTTTATAAAGCCAAATTTTCAAGATGACTTACTCTGTAAGAAACTTTCTAATACTATAAAACAGAATCGAGATAGAGAGTACTTAATTGTTGATTTAAGGCATTCAGTAGGCGGAAACGTAAAAAACTGTGCAGCGCTTTGTAATATGCTACTACCCAAGTGCAATATTTTTACGCAAAATTTTAAAAATAGAACAGTTACATATCTTTCTGATGAAAATAATTTTAAATTTAAAAAGGTGTTTGTTTTAGTAGATAAA
>CABUYS010000035.1 GCA_902495835.1 uncultured Oscillospiraceae bacterium
ATTCCATAATTCAACTTCTCCTTACTTTTATACTTCTTAAATTTTTATATCTAAAAACTGTTATGTTTTTAACAGTCTGTAGTCAACAAATCGTTAATGTTTACAAGAGATGCAAAAGGACCTATTTCTTTGTTCTCTGCCACTTCGCTTTTTTTGCAGTAACTGTGATTTATAACGGTATTATCCCCTATCACGCAGTCAATAATCTGAGAATTCGGACCTATGGTACATTCCTTACCTATGGTTGTATTTCCGCTTAAAACAGTTCCCGGCAAAATTGTTGTTCCGGAGCCTACCTTTACCCATTTTCCAACTATAACGCCGTCTCTGCAAGGAATTTTAATTCCGCTTTCCAAAAGACCTTCTATTACTTTGTTTCTGGCGACTTCATTAAGGCGTTGCAATTGACACGTATCATTTGCCCCCAAAGCAACATCGGATGACGACGTTTCAAAAGCATCTACTCGAAGTCCATCATCAATAAAAAGTTTTATCACGGATGTAAGATAATACTCATTTTGAGAAGTATTATTCGTTATTTTAACCAAATAATCTATTAAATCCTTAACTTTAAACCAATATGCTCCTGAATTAATTTCTTTTATGGAACGTTGGCTAAAACTTGCGTCTTGCTCCTCGACTATTGCTTCTACGTTATAATCAAAACTATTTCTGATAATTCTTCCATAACCGCAGGGGTTATCAAGTTTTGAAGAAATAATAGTTGCGGAATTTCCGGAATTTTTATGTATTTTATAAGCTTTTGTGATAGTGGCTTTATCAATAAACGGAGCGTCACCGTTTAAAACCAAAACATCTCCGCTTAAATATTTTTTCAGAAAAGGCAAAGAAGTCATAACCGCGTGCGCAGTTCCCTTTCTTTCTTCCTGAACCACACTTTCAAGATTATATCCCAAACCCGAAAGATAACTTCTTACAAGCTCGTGTTTATATCCCGTAACCACGCATATATTATTTATATTGCATGTAACAACGGAATTTATCACCCAACCAACCATAGGCTCAAAGAGAACGGGTGAAAGAACTTTCGGAATGTTCGACTTCATTCTTTTTCCTTCTCCTGCGGCAAGTATCACACAACAAACATTATTCAAATAAAATTCACTCCCGAAAAATAACGACAAAACTAAAAAATTACAATAACGCCTAATAGTTTACAACTTTTATCAAAATATTTCAATATCAAATATTATTTAAGATTTGGATTTTAAAACCGATAAAACGGCTTGAACTATATTTTCCGCACTCATGTTGTAGACTTCTTTTAAGTACGGCATTTTTCCGACCTGACCGAAAGAATCCCTTATTCCTATACTTCTGAGAGGTGCGGGACAGTTTTCACTAAGTACCTCCGCTACGGCAGACCTAAGTCCTCCTATAATATTGTGATTTTCAACAGTAACTGCCGCTCCTGTTTTATGAACAGAAGCAATAATACTTTCTTCGTCAATGGGTTTAATTGTATGAATATTTATAATTTCGGCGTTTATTCCTTTTTCTTCCAAAATTTTGTTTGCTTTTAACGTTTCATCTACCATTATACCTGAACAAAATATACTTACATCGCTTCCCTCTTTAACGGTTTTTGCATTGAAGAGGTTGAATTTTTCATTTTCATCAAAAATATCAGGAGTCTCTTTTCTGAACATTCTGATGTACACAGGGCCTTTGTAATCTATTATTTGAGGCAAAAGATTTTTAAGCTGTGCATTGTCCACAGGCTCAAATATAACCATATTCGGGATGCTTCTTAAAACTCCTATGTCTTCAAAGCTCATGTGTGTTCCACCATTATATTCGGCACTTATGCCAGGGTCAGAACCTATAATTTTAACATTTTGTTTTGCATAGCATATAGAAATTGCAATTTGGTCACAAATTCTTCTGGTTGCGAACGGAGTAAAAGTACATATAAAAGGAATAAATCCATAGCTACTCATACCTGCTGCTATCGATGCCATATTTTGTTCTGCTATTCCTACATTTATTGACCTTTCGGGAAATTTTTCCGAAAATTTTCCAAATCCGTTCGGTTTAGCCAAGTCAGCATTTAACAAAACTATATTTTGATTTTCAGACATAAACTTTTCGAGTTCTTGAGCAAACAATTGACGCATTTCCATTAAAATTCACCTCCCGATTCTTTTAATTTTAATTCTTCGATTTTCAATTCTTTCATTCCTTTTTCAAACATTTCTTCGCTTACAGTCATGCTGTGATTGGATATTCCTGCTTTTTCGGCAAAATCGACCCCACAGCCTTTAACCGTATGCAGTATTATCATTACGGGTTTTTGAGATTTTTTTGCTTTCAAAACAGCTTTATCTATTTCGTCGCAGTTGTTTCCTTCAAAAACTTCCGTTACATCCCATCCGAAAGCTTTCCACTTATCCGCAAGCGGTTCAATTGAACAAATATTTTCAATCGAATCATCGAGTTGAAGCTTGTTGTAGTCCGTAAAAGCAACTAAATTATCAAGCTTATGGTGAGACGCAAACATTGCAGCTTCCCAAATTTGACCTTCCTGCGATTCGCCGTCTCCTATTATCGTATAAATATTTGCTCCGTCTTTTTTAAGCTTTGAAGCCAAAGCTATTCCCACGGCACAAGAAAAACCCTGACCTAAAGATCCTGTAGTCATATCAATTCCGGGAGTTCTGTTCATATCGCAGTGACTCGGTAAATTAGTACCCGGTTTATTAAGCGTCATCAACCACTCTTTGGGGAAATATCCTTTTTCCGCCAAAACAGCATAAACCGCAGGGCCGCTGTGACCTTTGGAAACAATTAATCTGTCTCTGCCTGCTTTTTGAGGATTTTTGGGATCAACATTCATGTGTTTGTAATAAAGAGTAACGAGAAGCTCAACCATGGAAAGAGAACCTCCCAAGTGTCCTACTCCCAACTCGCCTATTTCTGTAAGTATATTCTCCCGCACCTCGGTACATTTAAGTTCTAAATTCAAAACTGTATCCTCCAAATAGTAATGTTAAATTAAATTTTTTATATTTTATGCTAGTTATAAAGATTGTCAGGACCAAAGCTTTCGGGAAGAAGTTCTTCCAAAGTGTATTCTTTAAATTCCGAAACGCTTTTTGCCAAAATAATCTTAAAATCGTTAGGGTTGCAAAATTCCCTTAAAACCTGTCTGCAAACGCCGCAAGGAGGGCAAAAAGATGAAAAAACATCTGTTTCGGATTCAATTCCTCCAACAACGGCCAATGCTTTAAATTTTCTCTGCTCCTCAAAGACGGCTCTGAATAAAGCGGTACGTTCCGCACAATTGCCTGCAGGGTATGACGCACACTCAATATTAAACCCGCCGTATATCTTTCCGCTTTCCGTAAGAAGTGCCGCTCCGACTTTAAATTTTGAATACGGAGCATAGGCTTTTTTTCGGGATATAATTGCCTCATTTATCAATTTTTTTATATACTCCAAAATATTATGCCTCCAAAACAAAAGGTTATTTTTATTTAACTCAGGTATATAGTATAATATGATATGTTGTGAATTTCAAAAAAATTTTATTTAAATATTTTTGGTATTTGATTTGAAATATACTTCGCAGTTGTGTAATATCTTATTTGACACACATTTAAAGGAGGATGAGTCGTTGAAATTTAATATTAAAAAATTTATGTCATATGCATTATCGGTTATTTTTTTGGCAATATTTATAAGCAGTCCTCAAAAAAGCAGTGCTATTCCGCATGTTTCTGTATTTGCCGCTGATTCATCTCAAAAAGATGAAGAAGAATCAAATAATTTTAATTTTATAAAATCCAACGAGGAAGTTAAAAACTTCATTTATGACGGTTCTGTACTGCTTTACGGCGGAATACTTTTAATTACAATATCCTGTTTGGGAATATTTTTTACGCTTAAACCCAAGTCGAGCAAAAGGAAAAAACACAGAAAAAAATCTGTAAACATAAACAGATAATTTTTTAAAGCGGAGATGAACAACAAATGAATAATATTAAAAGAATAAATATCGGAGAAAATATTAACTTTACTTATATTCATGAAAACAAATTCAAAACCACATCCGTTTCTGTTTTAATGCTAGTTCCCTCAGACAAACAATATGTTTCTCGTAATTCACTTATACCGAATCTTTTGGCTCATTCATGCAAAAAATATCCGTCTCTTTTGAGCCTAAGCAAAAAACTTGAAGATTTGTACGGTGCTTCCGTCCATCCCGGAGTATCGGTCGTGGGTGACAATCAAATTTTATCGCTTTCAGTTCACTGCATAAACGACAGTTTTATTCCCGATGGTTCAAATAATATACTCGAATCCGCAAAACTCCTCTGTGACTTAATATTTGACCCGGACGTATTACAAGATTCGTTTGAAAAAAATAAAGTAGATATGGAAAAACGCCAACTGATAGAAGAAATCGAATCTGAACTCAGTAATAAAAAAGCGTACGCTCTTAGAAAATGCAAAGAAATAATGTGTAAAGACGAACCTTTTGGAATTAATCCTCTGGGAAGCATTGAAGACGTAAAAAAAATTGATGAAAAAATTGCATTTAACACCTGGAAAAGAATTTTAAAATCAGCAAAAATCGAAGTGATAATGACAGGATCAGGAGAATACGAACCTATTTGTGAAGAAATAAAAGGAAGATTTTCATCAATTGAGAGAGAAAATATCTTTTCATTTAAAAATTCAGTGATAAAAAAAGCATTTCACGTTACCGAAGCGACCGAAACCATGGACATAATTCAGTGTAAACTTGTAATGGGATTCAGAACCGAAACGGCAAAGCCTGACGAAGACGTTGAATCCGTGAAAGTCATGAATGCAATTTTGGGAGGCACTCCTCAATCAAAATTATTCTCAAATGTCAGAGAAAAACTGAGTTTATGCTATTATTGCTCTTCAAGATACAATGAACACAAGGGAATTATCTTTATTGAAAGTGGCGTAGAAAAAGATAACGTTTTCAAAGCTAAAGAAGAAATTTTAAAACAGCTCAAAGACATTCAACTGGGTAATTTTACAGACAAAGAACTCGAAGAAACAAAACTGTTTTTAACTCAAAGCATCGAAAAAGTTAAAGATTCGGTTTCAAAACTGAATTCATGGTATGCTTCGCAAATTTTAAGCACAGAAAAAAAATCTCCTGAAGAAACGATAGAAAAAATAAACTCCGTTTCAAGAGAAAAAGTAATAAGCGCAGCGAAAAAAATAACTTTGGACACCGTATATATTCTAAAGGGAAAGGAGAACTAAAATGAAACCGAAAATAATAAAAAATAATCTCATGCGAGAAGAATATTTTTACATGAAACACCCTTCCGGTCTTGATATTTATGTTCATCCCAAAAAAGATTACAGTTCAAATTACGCAGTACTCGGAACAAATTTCGGCTCAATAAATAACCGTTTCAGAAAACAAGGAGAATCTTCATATACAGTAGTTCCCGATGGAATAGCTCATTATCTTGAACACAAACTCTTTGAAAGCAAAGAAGGCGACGCCTTTGAACTTTTTGCAAAAACAGGTGCTTCCGCAAATGCGTATACTTCGTTTGAAAAAACTGCTTATCTTTTTTCCTGTACGGGAAATTTCGAAGAGTCCCTTAACATACTTTTAGATTTTGTTCAATCGCCTTATTTCACAGAAAAAAATGTTGAAAAAGAACGAGGAATAATAGGACAAGAAATCAAAATGTACGAAGACAGTCCCGAATGGAAAGTTTTGATTAATCTTTTAGGGGCAATGTACAAGAATCATCCCGTAAAAAATGATATAGCAGGTTCGGTGGAATCAATAGCCAAAATTACTCCTCAAATGCTTTATGAATGCTACAACACTTTTTACAATCTTCACAACATGGCTCTCTGTGTAGTCGGAAACGTAAATCCGGAAACTGTATTCACTGCAGCAGATAAAAAACTTAAATATTCTCCGAAAGTCGAAGTTGAAAGGTTTTTCCCCGAAGAAACTTTAGAAATCGTCAAACCTGAAATAGTTCAAAATTTTGATATCTCCTCCCCCATTTTCAGCCTTGGATTTAAAGAAAATATTCCTCAAAATTACAGAACTTCAACCGAAGAATTAGTATACACAGATTTAATACTTCAATGCATAAGTTCCAGAACATCCGATATGTACCAAGAATTATTAAATAAAGAACTTATAAACACATCATCTTTTGCAAATGAATATTTCGAAGGTCCCGGATATGCATCGATAATTTTTTCGGGAGAATCAAAAAATCCTAGAAAAGCTGCCGAAATTATAGAGAAGCACTTACAAAAAATCAAACAAAACGGTATCGACAAAAAATTATTTGACAGAATAAAAAAATCCGTCTACGGTCAGAGTTTATCCGTATTTAACAGCGTATCGGCAGTTGCCAATCTTGCTCTTGATTTTTCTTTGTCGGGGAAAGATATTTTTGGATATATAGATATTTTGGAAAATGCTTCGGTAGAAAAAGTCAATGAAAGATTAAATTCAGAATTAAATTGCGAATTTTCATCGCTTTCAATAGCAAGTCCTAAAAATGAGTAGTTCTTTGATTTATCATGTTAGTTTTCCGAAACTTAATATATTCTTCGAGATATGCCCGATAGCGTTATCTTTTAAGCATATTTGCATATATTGGTACGGAATAATTCTTTCATTTGCTTTTCTGGCGGGATGTTTGTATGTAAGCAAAAATTTCAAAAAATTCAAACTGTCTGCAAACGATGTCTCAGACTTCATTATCGCCTCGTCTATTTGTGCAATAGTTTGTGCCCGAATTTATTATGTTTTATTTTATCCCGGAGATTTTTACAAAAATCATCCCGAAAAAATTTTTATGATTTCAGAAGGCGGAATTGCCATATACGGAGCTATAATAGGCGGAATAATAGGAATTTTTTTGATGTGTAAAATAAAATCAAAATCTTTTCTGTCAGTTCTTGATTTAATGGCTCCGGGAGTTGTAATCGGTCAAGCAATTGGAAGATGGGGAAATTTTGTAAATCAGGAAGCGTTCGGAACTCCTACAACTTTGCCTTGGGGAATGTCCAGTGAAAACACTTCTTTTATGACAGTTCACCCGTGTTTTCTTTACGAATCTTTGGGGTGCTTAGCAATATTTTTCATACTTAATTTTTGCAATTCCAAGTTAAACCTAAAAAAAGGAACTGTATTTTTTATTTACACTGGACTATATGGTTTTTTGAGAGCATTTATAGAAAATTTAAGAACAGACAGTCTAATGATACCATACACACAAATAAAAACGTCTCAAGCATTAGCAATTTTCCTTTTTGTGTTTTCGATTTTTTCAATAATTTATCTCTACAAAAGAAAAATACCGTTAGCAAACAGCTAACGGCTTTCTATATATAAAATAATCACCCCCAGCCTAGCTGAGAGTATTTCTTTAGTGAGCGAAGAGCTGCTTTATTAGCCACCTCTAAAGGAGGATGATAAAACCTGTTACTTGCTATCCATAAATTGGTCTTTACTCATAAATGTTAACTGTTCTCCTAGTTCATTTTATTTTAACTGATTTTTGATGTACTCCTTTATTTTTACTGCATTTTCCCTGCTAATATCCTCTATAACAAAATTCTCGGTGTATTATATTTGAATTTAAGACACATATCACCAGGATACTTTTTCCTTTCCAGAAATCCCATAAAATTTGATATGCTCATCTTTAGCGGTATTTCCAATAGCATATGTACATGGTCGAGACATAGTTCTGCCTCTACTATATTTACTCATTTCCATTTACATAGCTCTCTTAATATTGCTCCTATTCTAATCTCTTATACGAATAAAACACTTCCCTTATGTATTTTGGTGCAAATACTATATGGTATTTGCAGTTTCACTTTGTATATGATAAATTTTGTGTCATTCATTTTGATTTATCTTTAGGAGTTTTCACACCGCTAATCCATTTTACATCAAAGAGAGTTTTTTGTCCTTCTTAAATCGCTTAAGCTACCACTGAATCACGCGGACTTTCGCGTGGTTTTTTACATACAAAAATTCCCCGAGCTTTCCCGGGGATATATTTATACAATTTTTAATTTTACATTTTTACGAATCAAAAACCGCAATTATAAAAATTTCTTTTTCTTAAGGTACCACAAACAGCCGATAATGGCGAGTATATTACCCAAAATGAACGCTTCGTATCCCCATTGCCACGTTAATTCGGGCATATCGAAAAAGTTCATTCCATACCATGCAGTGGATATTGAAAGCGGCATAAATACTGTTGTTACTACTGTAAGAACTTTCATTATTTTGTTCTGACGAGCGTCTAACTGTGAATTATACACGTCTCGGAGCTGATTTGAAGTTTCTCTCAAGAACTGAGTTTCTTCACGCAATCTCTCGGTTCTTCTTACATAGTTTTCAAAATGATTTATATCTTCGGGAGAAAACATACCGTTTTCATTTTCTACAAGTTCATCTCCCAAATCTATGAGCTGTGCATAATATCTGTAAAACATTAACATTTCTTTTTTAAATCCTGACATAAGTCGGTTAAAATCATTTACTATTCCTCGAAGAAGTGCCGATTCCATGTTTATAAGTCGGTCTCCCATTTCTTCAAGGTATCTCAAATCGTTTTCTATGATTGTTTCAAGAAAATCGTATAAAAATCTTCCTATTTTTACTCCGCCATGAAATTTATTTTTTTTCATTTTTTTGATAATTGCTTTAACAAAATCATTATTATCTACAAAAATAATACTCCCAGGTCTTATTATAAAACCAAAATTATGTCTTTCCATTTTTTTGTCCTTACTTATAGAAGAAAAACATCCCGAAATACCGCTTGGATGTACTTTAGCTCGACAACATTGAGCGTTTTTGTAATTAGGTATTTCATTTTTTTCAAGCTTAAGGCTTGGTATCATATTTTCAAATTCGCTATCGGAAACAATTGTAACAAGGTCTCCCTCGTAATTTCCTAATGACGGATACTCAGCAAAACTTTCTTCAATTTTATAAAAAAACATATTACCACTCCTTTTTAATATTTTATTATTAGATTATACCACAAAAAATGTTATTTTCAATAAAAAACTAAAAATTAAGTCAAAAAACAATGCAAATTAACGCTTGCTTTTTGACTTTTAAATTTATTTTTTAAAAATTATCACTTAACACCTTTATTTAAATCTGACATATCAAGAAATTTATATTTTCTGAAAAACGGACAAACCAAATTCATCATAGATTTAATTCCCTGAGAAACATAACTTTCGGCATCCAAAACAATTACAGGGTCATGAACGCTTTTTCGAATCAACATCCAACCTTTTTGGCGTTTGCCTTTAAAATTGACTCTTATTCCTTCCACGTTTTTCTCATCGAGTTCCAAAAATTTATTTGTATTTCCAAAATGTTTAAAATCTTTGAATAAATTTTGAATTTCTTCTTCTTGTGCGTTTGCTGAAATACGCATACTGATTCTCTCTTTTGCGTCGACAAGGTCTTTTATTATATCTTGCAAATTTCCATTTCTTTTTTTGCACTTTACCAGCTCAACAACTATTTTTGCAGCTAAAAATGCTCCATCGTCGAGAAAACCGTTTGACTTAAACGCTGCATGCCCAGATGATTCTATTGCAAGCGGGCAGTTTGCGCCTTTTTGATTGATTTTTTTCGCCATACTTATTACGTTATTGTATCCTCTTTTGTATCTGAACGGAACTCCTCCGAGTTTTTCAATAAAGGTATTGAGATAATCGGATGTAACAGAATCGGTTACTATTACTCCTTCGGGATTTTCATTTAAAGCTATAGCAGAAGATAGCGCGATAAACCTGTTTTTTGAAATTTCATGTCCGTCTGAATCCACAAATGCAGCTCTGTCAACATCGGTGTCGAAAATTATGCCTAGGTCCGCACAGGATTTTGTCGTAGCTTCAACAATGGATTTCATAGCTTCAGAATTTTCCGGGTTCGGAACATGATTGGGGAAATTTCCGTCAGGATTCAAAAAAACACTTCCATTAATATCTGCCCCCAAAGGCTCTAAAACATTTGTGGCAAAAAAACCTCCGGCACCGTTTCCGGCGTCTACAACTATTTTTAAACTCTTAAGAGGTGTTTCGTCAGTTGTTTTCAGTCCGTCTTTTATAACCTGACGAAGATTTTCGCAATAGTAATTCATAAGGTTTATCTGACGCACAGTTCCGTATTTTTCGTTTGAAAAACTAACTTCGGTATCCGCTAAATTTAGTATTTCTTCAATATCGCGTTCGGAGACACCTCCGTCAGCAGTAAAAAATTTAAAACCGTTGCGATTAAATGGGTGATGACTGGCTGTAATCTGTATTGACGCAGTACAAGATAAAACGGAAATTGCCATATACATAGCGGGAGTCGACGCGAGCGAACAGTCATATACGCTTACTCCCATACTTCTCAGAGCGTTTATGACAACATTTTTTATACGCGAAGCGGAAAGTCTGGAATCGTGTCCTACTGCCACGGAAATGGCAGGTATGGCTATTTTGTTTTTTTCGGATATCCAGTGCACAAATGCTAGGCAAATTTTTTCTATTACCTCATTTGTAAGGTTAATTTCTTCGCCTTTAACTCCTTCAAGTGCAATACCTCTTATGTCGGAACCGCTTTTAAGATATTTCATAGAGTTGTTATTCATATTAAAAAATCCATCCTTTTAATAACATTGCCACGACATTATACCACAAGATTACATAAAGTTCAATTTAATTATCACTATATAATGTTGTAAAAATTGAAAAAACTATTTACAAATTCATACAGTTGTGAAACAATATATAATATCTATAAAATTTATTATTAAAATAATTATTTTTAAAGGAGATTGATAATTATGCCGGCATTAGAACCAAATCAAAAAGTGGAATTAGTAAAAGGTTATATCAAGAGTGCAATTGAACTACTAAAACCATATCGTATAAACGAAAAATCAACAGATGATAAAAGTTCTAAAATTAACACTGTAGAACAGAGCGACCATATAGAAATAAGTAATTTCAAAAGGCCAAAACTTCTTCACCACAGAAAAAATTATAAAAGTTTTATTAGTCTTATCGAAAAATTTAATGAGTTTTTGAAAATATTCAAAGATGAAGTAGCTGAAGAAGCTCCGAGTATGTTATCAGAGTATGAGAGAATCTTGAACCAAAACAAAGATCTCAAAGATATACAAAACTTGCTTATTTTTTATATCACAAAAAAATTAGATGCGTTTAGAACGCTTAAACCTAAATTAATAAAAAACATAGATGATACACAACAAAAAATAGAAAAAACTAAAAACGAATTAAAAAAGCACCCCTTAAAAAACATAAAGAAAATCAAATTATTGATCGATTTAAGCAAGAATTTAAATAAAAGCGAAGAATATTTAAAACAATATAAATGTACAAATAAAAATTTAAAAAAATCGGCGTGGGAAAAAACGGACTCAAATGTATTTAAAAGCAGTACATTTTTTCACACTATAATAAACCACAAAAACAACACCGGAATGGCAGGAATATTAGTTAACACTGATGAACAAATAAAAAGTCTAATTAAAAACGATGAATATAAACATTCACGTTCAGAAAAGACAATAAAAAACTGCAAAAATATGCTAATAAAAAATTTTTTAAGTTGCTACGAAAAATATACCAAATGTGTTCGCGAAATTGAC
>CABUYS010000036.1 GCA_902495835.1 uncultured Oscillospiraceae bacterium
ACCCACGCTATCAGCTTGGAAGGCTGAAGTTCTACCATTGAACTACACCCGCGTCTCAATTGACATAAGATATTGTATCATAGGTACGGTTTGTTTGTCAACAATAAATTTGAAATTTTTTCAATACTTTTTATTTTTCTTTTTTATCCATAAAATTTTGTGTATATTTTAAAATTTTAAATTTAAAAGTATTTTTAAAACTTAAAAGCACAACTACTTTTAAATCAGTAATTGTGCAACGTAGTCTTTTGAAATATATATTTTTTGTCATTAAGTTTACACTTCAGTAGGCTTTGCACTTCATTTTTTTACTTAGAATTGTATTCAACTTCGTGAAATAAATCACGTTGTCTAAAAATTTCTGAAAATTTTAAAATTTTTACATCCTCTTCTGTTTTGTTTCCTCTTAATTCAGAGAGTTTTTGATTGTAAAGTTTAATATTTTCATCAATTTTTTTTGCTGACGTTCTTTCTTTGTCACTATCCTTTTTTTGTAAGGTTTTGTCTTCTAAAGCTTTTGCATTACGTTCCCAAAGTTTATATAATTGCTTTTAGCAATACTTTAATTTCTCTTGCTAAAATCAACATTTCTTTTAAGTTGTTTTCAGCGGTTTGGTAGGTAATTGCTGTGGCTTTTGTTAAATCAACAAATATATCGTTTGTTTTTCGTGCTAGAGGTCTCAGTAAAGAAAGATGAATAGGCATAAAATCAACCCTTTCTAATCTAAAATTAAAAATAAAAATCAATTTTTGAATTTATGTTTATTATATATATTTAAAAGCAACTTGCTAATGGTTTTTAAGAATAAATACTTTCGTCATTAGGTTTACACGTCAACGATTTATGCATCTTTATCTTATTTTGCACATTCAGAGGTAAATATTCTATTTAAATCACTCAATTCTTTTGGTAATTGGTTAAGTTCATTTTGAATTTTGTCAGACTGTTGTCTTAGTTTTTTAATACTCTCTGTCATATTATTCGCTAAATCAATTTTTTTGTTAAAAATTTTATCTTGATTGTTACCTTGGCAAAGTTTATCTAATTCTTTTAATTTGTCTTTATTGTTTCGTGCTTCCTTAGCAAGTTGTATCCCAAGATCTTCTAATTTTTTAAAACGTTCCGCTTCATCATGAAATGCTTTGTATTTCATTTTATGCACGGTTTGACGTGTGGGTCTCGGTAAAGAAAGATGAATAGGCATAAAATCAATCCTTTCTAAATTAAAAATACAAAATAATTTTTGGTTTTATTTTTATTATTTAAAAACAATTTATCAACAGTTTTTTTATAAAAGCATCATTACGTCACTTAATAAAAGGAGCAACCTGTGAAACCATTTCTAGATGATTTATTTCTTTACCGTCAAATAAACCGGTGTTTCTCTTCATATTTCTCTGTACATCCTCTACGCCTTTAAAGATTTCTTGCAATTTTTCAAGATTTACATCTACATCTTTCTCTAAATTTTTCTCTTTTTGATATATTTTAAAATTTTTTCCATTCTTTTCTTTCACATCTTTATTAATTCTTTCAACAATTTGAATTAATTTTTTCAAGTCAAGTTTAATTTTACGTGATAACCTTTCCATTTTTTTCCGTAAAATTCAGTATAATCTACACACACTAATATTTGTTTTAATGAACAAACATTTTTTTCACCCAGATACATTTCAAGTATTTTGTTGTCTTCATTTTTTTTAAATTTTTCAAAACACTTAGACATAAAGCCGTTCTTTGACATAAAATCGCTCCTTTCTAAATTAAAGATACAAATCGATTTTTCGATTTGTATTTATTATACACATATATAAATGGTTTGTAAATGCTTTTTTGTAAAAAATATTATAACGTAACTATATAACATTTTATTCTTCCCGAGGTGTATCCGATTTCATTGTGTGAATAAAATTACGATCAAATTTGAATTTACCTGTGAATATATCATGGTCAATTATTAAGAGTGCGTAATCAAGAAGCTTTATATTCTCCTCACGCTCTTTAATAAATTTGTTCAAATCAGAAATATATCCCTCTATTTTATCAACTAATACTCTTTCTTTTTCGCAATCTTTTTTTGTAAGTTTATTCTTGTTTACCTTCTTCTCATTATAGTTGTAAAGTTTGTGTAATTCTTTTAAATGCTTTTTAACGTTTCGTGCTGCCTTTGTACTTTGATCTCCAAGATATTCAAATTTTTTAAAAAGTTCGACGGAATCATTCCATATTTTTTCTTTTATATTATTTGTTTTTAACCGGGTGAATCTTTTTGCAGAAAAATGAACTGACATAAAATCAACCCTTTCTAAAAATTAAAAACACAAACCGATTCTCTGATTTATGTTTGTTATACATACATATAAATAATTTGTAAATATTTTTTATAAAAACATCACAACACAGCTTACGCATCTGTATCTTTAATTATGTGTAAAAATTTCTGATATACTAATCCATGTTGTTTTCAGCGGTTCGCCCGGTGAAATGTTTAACGAATCTCTAATTTCTGCTATGATTTTATTTGTCTCATTACATAATTCCTCAAATTTTTCAAGTGCGGGATTTAATTTATAATTTACGAAATCTTGTTCTTTTTCAAAATTTTTTATGCGATTTTCGCCAACTGTTTTATTGGTTTTTTGGAGTGTTTTCTCAAAATTTTTTAAAATATTTTTAATATCTTGTGCTTTGTTTGCGATGTTTTCCCCATTAATTTCAGCTTTTTTAAATTCGTTTGCTATTTTTTTTAAATTATCATTTTTTATATCATTTGTTTTTTTCCTTAAAAGGTGTTTAAGTTTAATGTGTGTTCCCATAAAACTATTCCTTTCTAAAACTAAAAATACAAATCGATTTCTCAATTTGTATTTATTATACGCATATATAAATACTTTGTAAATGCTTTTTTATAAAAATGCTATAATGTTATTGCGAATCACCTTTGAGATCATCTTCGCCTCGTATCGAAATACTATACCGATTGCCGAACCATGGAGTTACCACTTTAGCATCAAACTCGCTATCTCTAAAGTTTGACAAATTCGAAACTTTATTCAATTCGGTATTTAAATTATCAACCTCTACACTATAGGCTACTATTGCTTGTTTTAATTTATTATATACGACTGCTTTTTCTTGTTCAAGACTTTTATTCTTTTTCTTATCGTCAGATATCTTATCGGTCTTTTGGATCATTGTATAGATATTTTTTATACACTTTTTAACACTTTCTAATTTATTTGAAACGTTTTGTCCAAAAATTTCGATATTTTTAAAAACTTCTGCTTCTTCCTTTAAAATATTACCGTCTTCTATATGCCTTGTTTTACTCGCGAAAATGTTTTTTAATTTGACATGCTTTGGCATAAAACAACTCCTTCCTAAAACTAAAAATACAAACCGATTTCTCGATTTGTATTTATTATACACATATAAAAAATATTTGTAAATGTTTTTTTATAAAAATACTATAATATGATTTTTAATTATTTACCTTTAGGTACATACTCATCAATCGCGTCATGCCGTACAAATTGCGGCATTTCCAGCGTTCCACTCAATGGAACGTCTAAAAACTTCTTAGTTTTTTGCGCCTCCCTAGTGAACTTACTCCATGATGCCTCAAGTTTTTCAAGCTCTGGATTTACTTCATCATTTATGAACGCTCTTTCTTCTTTAAGCTTTTTTATGCGTTCATCTTCAATTTTTTCTTTATCGGTAGCTTGGAACATTTTTTCAAGTTTTTCTAATTTTTTTACAATGTTTTTTGCGTCATTAACAATGTTTTCCCCATCACCTTTAAGTATTTTAAATTTCTCTTTTATGTCTTCTAAATAATCGCCCATATCAACGTTCCTCCTTCAAATAGTCTTTTGTCATGTGTTCCCATAAAATCAATCCTTTCTAAATTAAAAATACAAATCGATTTCTCGATTTGTATTTATTATACACATATAAAAAATATTTGTAAATACTTTTTTATAAAAATGCTATAATGTGATTTTTAATTATGTACCTGCAGTTAATGTCCATCAATCTCGTCATACCGTGGTATTTTCGTTACTTCCATTAGTTCGTCGTCTGCTTCATGTGTTAATAAAAATCTAACTTCTTCCACGTTCTCTTTTAACTTATTAAGTAGTCCATCAAATTTTCTAAGTACTGGATTCAATTTATCATCTATGAAATCTCTTTCTTTTTTAAGATTTTCTATGCGCTCATCGTCAGTTGTTTTATCGGTATTTTGGACCATTTTTTCGAGCTTTTTTAAAATTTGTTCAATGTTTTTTGCGCTATCCACAACGCCTTTTCCATTGAGTTCAGCTTGTTTAAATTTGTTTTCTACTTCTTTAAAATAATCGTATCCCTCGTGAGATGTTACTTCTGCAAAGAGTTTTTTGTCATGTGTTCCCATAAAATCAATCCTTTCTAAATTAAAAATACAAACCGATTTCTCGATTTGTGTTCATTATATATATATATATTGTCAATAGTTTTTTTGATAAAATATAATTATTTTTTCAGGAGACTTTTTCTATATCCTTTTTTAATTTCTCTATTATTCTTTTTTCGAGCCTTGAAATGTATGATTGCGAAATACCCATTAAGTCCGCAACTTCTTTTTGGGTGTGTTCTTTTTTACCGGCCAGACCGAATCTTAGTTCCATTATTATTTTGTCGCGTTGCGCGAGATTTTGCACCGCTTCGTTTACGAGGCAGCATTCTGTTTCTTGTTCAAGATGAGCCATTACTATGTTTTGGTCGCTTCCCAAGATGTCCGAAAGTAAAAGTTCGTTTCCGTCCCAGTCGACGTTTAGAGGTTCGTCAATTGAGGTTTCGTTTTTTATTTGAGATGTTTTTCTGAGGTACATAAGTATTTCATTTTCTATGCATCTCGAGGCGTATGTTGCAAGCTTTATGTTTTTTGATGGACAAAAAGTATTTACCGCTTTAATTAGTCCTATTGTTCCTATTGAAATGAGGTCTTCAATGGGTATCCCCGAAGAATCAAATTTTTTTGCTATGTAAACGACAAGCCGAAGGTTGTGAGTAATCAGAGGTTCGCGAACTTTCGGCGGTGCTCCTTCTGAAATTTGCTTCATGATTTCAGATTCTTCTTCGTGCGAAAGCGGGGGAGGAAGTGTTTCGGGCCCGTTTATGTAGTGAATTTCTTTCTTATTTATAAATAATATTTTTTTGAAAAGAATTAAAAATGATTTTATTTTCTGTGATATAAAATTAATACAAGATTTCATGTTAATTCTCCTTTTGAATTTAATCCAGTAAGTCGGGATTCATAAGAGCGGGGGTTTCTTTTGGAAGAATTTTATTAGAACAAATTGCTATGTATGCCTGTTTTTTAACTCCCGTGCCGGTGCGTATAAAATCAGGCTTAAAAGCAGGCAAGAGGCCTTCTCCCGAAACGGTTCTGAAAGGAATAATCCGCATTTTTATATTTTTATTTTGAAATATTTCTCCGCAAAGTTCCGAATTATTTGTTTTTATCTCTAAATTCGGCGGTAGCAAAGAAGAGATTGTATTTTCTCTTGTAACTATTACTGGCAAATTTGAAAACGGTTCTCTTAAAGAGTTACAAGTATCTATTTTTGCTTTGAAAGCTGTACTTTTGCCGTCAAAGCTTACGTCTATGTCGCACCACCTGTTTTTATTTTCTTTTTTACCTGTAATGCGGTTGATTATTTCTATAACAGTGTACGCGATGAGCGTCGAAAAAATAAGTACAATGGGAGAAATATTAAAATAAACCACACCATTGTTGATAGTCATACCGTTTGGCTTCCATATGCACCAAACAGAAAATATAATTCCCGAAAATGCAAAACTTACGGAATAAAAACAAGCCAAAGTTTTTACAAAAGTCTTAAAGTTTTCAATTCCAAAAACCGCCCATACAATCGTAAATGCCATAAAAAGTTTAATCGCCAGAGAAATAAAAATGTTTAACTCCGGTAAAAATATGTACAAAGAATATATTGCTCCAAGTATTTCTCCTGCTACTAAACGCCTTGTTTTCCACTTAAGGCACATGAATTTAGAGGTTGCGACCAGTATAAAATAATTTACAAACAAATTTACTGCCATTAATATGTCGACGTATAAAACTTGTTTCATATTTCACCTTCTTATTACAGTGACCTTATTTCATTATGAACGCAACTGAGAGTTTATTTTGTCAAAATAAGGTAATTAAAAAATATTTTTATAATACTTTTATATTCTTGATATTGACATAAATTCGATTAGCAAATAAAATAGTAGAAGTAGATATAAACGGAGCGGTATCGAAGTGGTCATAACGGGGCTGACTCGAAATCAGTTTGCGGGCAACCGCACGTGGGTTCGAATCCCACCCGCTCCGCCAACGGAACCCTTGAAAACCCAGTGTTTTCAAGGGTTCTTTCTATTCGGTGAAAATCCTTTTGCTTTGATTTTTTTGTGATTCTGCCGCTTTTTCAAACCGATTTTGTTCTCTTTTCTGCCCGTGAATATTAGAATTAAAAATTGCCAAACACCGTATGAAATAAGGCTTTTTAAGGCTTGCCTACTTTTTGGTGTATTAGAATAATTTTCGCCGAACAGAAATTTGCCGATTTTCAAAACACCCGGTTGCGGGCAACCGCACCAAAAGTCATGTGTGAATTTTAGTGGTCGGGGTTCAAATCGGCAGAAAGAAAAATGTACTTTGCTTCTTTTCGTTTTCACATTATACAGAAGTGCTCCGTTTGAAGAATCTGATTGTGTGAAATCCTATTGCAAAAACTCTTAATATGTGATATAATGTACTTGTTAAGAGGTAATGTGTTCCCCAACATTGATTATTCGTATCATGAGAGTACGAATTAAATTGGGGGGAATTTGGCCTTTTAATGACATGAGTAAATCATTGAAACTATTGATTTCTTTCAAATTCTCATTATGAAATCAAGAAAGCGGCTGTGTGTTGACTTTTGTTGTCCCCCTGCTGTTTCACTGCTTTACACCACAATTCGAACCGATGTGTTTGCGTCGGTCTTGTTTTGTTGCGTGTAAAGCGATTGTATAATCTGAAATCGTAGTCCACGCACGATGCAAGTGCGTGGATTTTTTCGGTTCAGAAAGGAGAAAGCAATGAAAAAAGTGTCTGGGAAAACGCATACCCAAAAGCAACTGGATGATTGGTCAAATCAGAATAATCCGAACAACAAGGCATACAAAGCGAACAAGGATAATCATTCAAATCAAATGAACCCCAATCATAAGACACATTAGCAAGTTCACAATTCTCGCCGCAGAAACAAAGCACAACTGTGGCCTGATTGGGCTCCCGACTATCCCGATTATGACGATTAAACATTTTAAGGAGGCAAATCTATGAGTAAGCATTTCTTCGACTATGACGACGGCGATTTTGCGTATACCGTTTCCGATAATATGGCTATTGACTCCGACGGCAATATGATGATGTGCATGGGCGACAATATGGCTATGGACATGAACAGCGGAGAACTTCACATTATTTCGTCATGGGAAGATGAAGACGGTGACGATTGAAAAATCGTTATAAATGAACACCGCAGCCCCACACCTTTTGAATGAGGTGCGGGGCTGCGGTGTTCATTTAGAAATATTTCTACATAATTTCATTGCAATGAAATTATATTTATTTTTATGAATCAGAATATATTTGAAATTAACATTTATCAAATACATAGTGAAATGAAGAATTTTTTATAGAATTTAATCGTGAAAACTTAAAGATTTCGGTATATTATGTTTTTCTCTTAACTGGAGACTTTCCATTACTTCTTTCCAACCTTTTGGATTTCCGTACCAAGGAAGGCTGTTGTCTTTGTTAAAAAATGTATAGTCAATTACTTCAAGATTATCCTTTTTATACACAACTTTGGATGAAATATTATGAGATTTGCCGTGACGAACATTAATTAAATAAATTTTTTTGTCGGGATATACTTTTCCCATTCTTTCGATAAATTTTATAAAATCTCTGTAAGGTTCTTCGCGGTGGCTTATAAGTGCAATAGAATTTGATTTTTTCATTATTTCCATTACTTTTTTGGCTCTGTTTGCCATGATTTTGTCAACACGAACTTTTTCTTTTTTAAACGGAGCATCTTTGTCGTAGTGATGACGGCTTTCTATGTGATTTTTCGTATCGTACACGTACACATGATTGTTAAACGTTCTGTTTTTGTCCACTTTTACTTGTTTGAAAAAATCTTTGAATCCCGTTTCAAACAAATGAGCAACCGTACTTAAAGAATAGTCGTACATCCAATCAAGCGGCGATGATTGATACCTTAAATTGTATTTTCTGAGCCACATTGCGCACGCACAGTCGTGACCTACGGAAAAAGCACAATCAACAATCAGTTTTTCTTTTTTGACATCCTGCATTGCAGCTGATTTTGTAGTCGTACATTCACATTGCACTGCGGGCGTCACCAAAAATGCGCAAGATAAAACCACTGCAAATTTGTGCATAAACTTAGCGAAGTTAGATTTTTTCATTTGACTGTATACTCCTTTTTATGTAATTTTTGTAGTTTTAATTATATATTTTAGAAAATTAAAAATCAATAATTATAAAAAAACAGTAAAAAACCAAAAATGTATTTAAATACATATTCATGTAATTTAATGTAGATTATTTTAGATTTTTAGCTGAAGAATTTATTCGAAACCATATTTGGTATTTATTTTTTAAGTAATTTAAATCTAAGTAATATTAACGTAAAAGTGTATTTCAACTTAAAAAACAGCTTCCAATTTTCTTTAAAAAAATTTATACTTATCATTAGGGAGTATGCGATTCACAAACGGATACACAATAAAACAGTCGAAAGCGGGATATTTTAATGAAAATGTATTTTTATTACGGAGTAATGGGATCAAGCAAAACGGCCAATGCTCTCATGAAGAAATTCAGTTTTGAAGAAAAAGGAAGAAAAGTTGCTCTTTTAAAACCCAGTCTGGACACCAGGAACGGTAGAACACTGATAAAATCAAGGATAGGTCTTTCAAGTGAGGCTTTTTTTCTTGACAGAGAAGCCTCTATAAAGGAAACTTTAGGAGAAAACAATAATTTTGACATAATAATGGTCGACGAAGCACAATTTTTAAGCGAAGCTCAAGTTGATGAACTTCGTGACATGGCAGATAACGGAGTAATGGTTATGTGTTACGGATTAAAAAACAATTATTCAGGCAAGCTTTTCGAAGGAAGCAAAAGGATAATAGAAGTCTGCGATACTATTCGTGAAATTCAGTCAATGTGTACTAAGTGCGGTACAAAAGCAATAGTCAACGCCAGGTACTCGGGAAATAAAATAATTTACGAAGGAAATACGATAGATATAGGCGGAGAAGAAAAATATACAACTCTTTGTCACAAATGCTGGATGAAAGGCGTAGTTTAACGATCCGGAGGTAATTTAATTTGGATTTTGAAAATGTGAAAACGGATTTTGACGGTTTTAAGCTTCAGTACAGTCTCGAAGCCGAGCAATCGGTTTTGGGTTCCGTGCTTATAGATTCTTCATGCCTTAACCGTATTGCGGAAATTCTGGTAAGTCCCGAATATTTTTATCTTGCCAATCACAAAACCATATACTCGGCGATGATTGAAATGTTTACAGTCGGTCAACCTGTGGATTACGTTACCGTGCTTGATAAAATTAAAGCTAACGACGAGCTTGACTACAATCATTTTAAGTCATATCTTTTGCAGCTTGCTCAAATAGTTCCGACGGTTTCAAACGTAGAATTTTATGCTGAGATAGTTCGCGATAAGTATAACGTCAGAAATCTTGTAAACACAGCCCGAGAGATAATAAACGACGCGTCAGGCGGCGATGTGGATTCTTCCGAACTTTTGAATTCCGCTGAGCAAAAAATCTTTGATATTCGCAGAGGTAAAGACACAAAAGGGCTTCAATGAGTAAACGAAATCGTTGTGCAAACATTTGACAGACTTGACGCTCTTAATTCTCAAAGCAGCAATGAGTATATGGGAATTCCCACTGGAATAAAGGATTTGGACAGAGTAATAATGGGCCTTAACAAAAGTGACCTTATTTTACTTGCCGCAAGACCGGGTATGGGAAAAACCAGTTTTTCGCTGAATATCGCCGAGCATGCTTCTACTGTCAGAGAAAAAACTGTAGCATTTTTTTCACTTGAAATGTCCAAAGAGCAGTTGGTTTCGAGACTTCTTTCGTCAAAAGGTCAGATTTCAGGCCAAAATCTTCGAATGGGAAGATTAAACGAAAAAGAGTGGGAAAGACTGATAGAAGCGGGAGACATTCTTTCCAAAGCGTCTCTTTACATAGATGACACTCCGGGAATAACTATTCCCGAAATGAAGGCAAAACTGAGACGTTTGGGAAAAGTGGATTTGGTAATAATAGATTATCTTCAGCTTATGACAAGTGCCAGAAGGATAGACAACCGCGTTCAGGAAATTTCCGAAATAACCCGAAATCTTAAAATAATGGCAAAAGAATTTGATGTACCGGTAATAACTTTGTCGCAGCTTTCAAGGGCGAGCGAACAAAGAACAGATCACAGACCTGTTTTATCTGATTTAAGAGATTCAGGTTCTATCGAACAAGATGCAGACATAGTTTTGTTTTTGTACCGTGAAGATTACTACGAAAACGGAGATGTCGACGAGAATCAAGACAAAAACAGCGGTGAATGTATAGTTGCAAAAAACAGGCACGGTGAAACCCGTTCGATTCCGCTTCACTGGCAGGGTCAGTTTATGCGTTTTACGGCACAGGAGGTTCGCAGAAGTGATTTCTAAAGCTTTTAATATTATAGAAAAGTATGAAATGTTTAAAGGAGTTACCAAAGTATTGGTTGGCTTTTCGGGAGGAGCAGATTCTTCTGCTCTTTTGCATTTTTTGTATTTTTTCGCAAGTGATAAAGGTAAAAATTTTTCGGTTGAAGCTGTGCATGTAAATCATTGTCTCCGAGGCGAAGAAGCTGTTCGGGATGAGAATTTTGTAAGGTCTTTCTGCGAAAAATTCGGAATAAAATTACATATCAAAAGGATAGATGTAAAAAGTATTGCGAAGAAAAATAAAGTAGGGCTTGAAGAAGCGGGAAGAGCGGCAAGATATGAAACATTTTATTCGCTTATAAACAGTGAAAGCGAAAAAATAGCTACTGCTCACACTCTGTCGGACAACTGTGAAACATTTATTTTTAATCTTATGCGAGGAGCTGCTTTGAAAGGTCTTTGCGGCATTCCGCCGACACGTGACCGAATAGTGAGGCCTCTTATAAACGTTACCCGTGAAGAAATTGAAAAATATTGTTTAGATAACGGCATTGATTACATTCACGACAGTACCAATTTTGAAAGAGATTACACAAGAAATAAAATAAGGCTTGACGTAATACCTGTTTTGAAGAAAATAAATCCCGATTTTGAAAAATCCGTTTTGAGAACTGTTGAA
>CABUYS010000037.1 GCA_902495835.1 uncultured Oscillospiraceae bacterium
ATATTATATAATATTTTTGAAAGTAAAAGTTAATAAAACTCTGTCGAACAAGTTTAATTTGTATAATTATTATACCACTTACACGTTTAGTGTGCAATAAATGTATGGGTAACATTTTTTGGGAATGTGTTATATTTTTTGTAAGATAGAGTTAAAAATTAAATTTTAGTTGACTCGTAAATATACACATGCTACCATAAATACGGAAGATGTAGAAAAATGGGATAAACAGTCAAAAAATAGAATATAATGTAAAGTTTTTATTTTTTGCACCTAACTACACGTTTCGTGTAAAGGAGGATTACTGTGTACTACAAAATTTGGTCTCAAAGATATCTGAATGAAGCGGAAAAACTAAAAAATCACATTAAATCACTTAAAACACAGTATGTGTTGACAAATGATGTTTCAGCAGCTGACGATTTACAGTACCGTATTACAATTTTATATGAAATGTATTTGGAATTAGTCCACACAGGAAAATATTTACTGAGAAAATATGAGGTGATGAATGATGCGTAAACGTCCGTTGCTTTTGGACGGATTTACAGAGTCTTTGGTTAGTTTTTCAAATTACCACAACGCAAGAAACGAAGAAGATACAAATCACAAAAAAATGATATATTCTCTGAAAAAAATAATAGCTGGAGAACTCACTCCAAAACAGCAACGATGTATTTGGCTTTACTATGGCGAAAGAAAGAAAATGAAAGATATCGCGTTTGAAATGGGCATAGCGATATCTTCCGTTTCAAGGCATTTAAAAAAAGCGAGAACTCGTATTGAAAAGACAATGAATTATTATTTTTAAAATTTTTAATCTAAAATATAACAAAAAAATACTTTTATAAACATTTAATTTTTGATAATCGTCAAGATATCAGATTAAAAAATAAAATAATTCCAAAATGTCAATATTATTCCAGCGCAGTATGACAACATGTTTCACAATGCCGTCTATATAATTATGGTATCGAAATCGAAAGTTATTTATTTTTCTTTCGATAATATATTAATAATTTAGGGTGGCGGAGAAGTTGAAAAATCAAGCTGTTAAAACTTACGACAAGGTTTTTGATTTTGCAAAAAATTATTCTTTAAAGTTGATTTTTGTTAAAGCGATGTATTTTATTTCAGGAATTTTAATTTCACGAGGGAATGTTCTGGGCAGTTATTATCCGTTTGGAATATCGCTGTCTGCGTCGGTCCCGGGAATTGCAATGGCTCCTGCTGTTTTCGGAACTCTTATCGGTTATCTTTTTCCTCTGAGGCTCGGGATGAGCGTAAGGTACATATCAACTGTCATCGCTGTGGCGGCAATTCGGTGGGCTTTGAGTGACCTCAATAAAATAAAAAAACACGCATTTTATACTCCAGCTATTGTGTTTATATCTGTGTTCATTACAGGCTTTGCGATAAATTCCGCAGAAGGACTTGATTTTCGAGACATATCTTTAAGCGTTCTGGAAGCTTTTGTTGCGGCAGTGGCAGCTTACTTTTTTGCTCAGTCGTTTAAAATATTGTCAGAAGGAAAAATTTATTCGTTGAGCGGAAAAGAATTTATGTGTGTGTCTTTAAGTTTAGGAATGATATTACTTTCACTTTCGGGACTGTGTATTTGCGGAGTGTCTGTCGGAAGAATCCTTGCGGTAGTAATGATTTTACTTTCGTCTTATTCCATGGGAATACCGGGAGGTAGTATTGCGGGGATTTCTTCAGGAGTTATATTCAGTTTGCCCTCGTTTGGATTTACTTACATATCGGGAGCTTATGCTTTCGGAGGAATGATAGCAGGATTTTGTTCATCATTCGGTAAGATAGCTGTATGTATGTCTTTTTTATGTGCTGACACTTTAATGTCTTTTCAGGCAGGGAACAGTGCTCGAATGGTAAGCGGATTTTATGAATCTATAATAGCTGTGGGAATATTTTTATGTTTGCCAAATGAATGGTGTAAAAAATACAAAATGGCGTTATCGCCCGTTTCAAAACTTTGCGATTTGGATTCTTTAAAAAAAGCTTTGGCTCAAAAATTACGGTTTGCAGGAGCTTCATTAACTTCTGTTCCGCAATATGTTGAAAAAGCTTCTGTTAATTTTTCGGAGTTTAACAGATTAAATTCAAAAAGTGTATGTATGTCAGGAGCTTACGAAGTGTGTAAATCCTGCGGATTATGTGGTTTGTGTTGGTCTAAAAACAGCGACGAAACACATGAAAATTTCAGCCGTATGACTGATTTAATCACCCAAAATCACAACGTTACGGCAAAAGATTTTTCTTCAAGCTTTTTAAGTAGGTGCCACAAAACCGACCTTCTTATAGAACATACGTTGAGAGCTTACCAAGATTTTCGTGTACAGAAGACAGCAAACAGGCAATTAGATGAATTTAAAAAAGTCATGACCGAGCAAATAAACGGAGTTGGTTCACTTATAGACAGTATTTCCGAAGATATTTTCAGTTTGTGTTCTTATGACGAGGTTTTAGCCGAAAATATTTCACGTGAACTTGCAAAATTCGGAATAGATACAATTGATGTAGTGTGCAAAAAAGATAAGAACAATAAACTTTTTATAGATTTGGAATGCGAATCGATTATATCGGATAAATTTACTCCCAAGGTTTTTGGTGCAATTTCAAAAGTGTGTAGACGCACGTTAAGCGAACCTGCAATAAATATTTTTGATAACAGATGCAGAATACAGTTGTGTGAGGAGAAAATTTTTTGCGTAGATTTTGGGTTTAGTCAGCATTCCTTTAATAACGGCAAATACTGCGGAGACAGCTGCACCAAGTTTGAAGACGGGTCAGGCAATTTTAATGTAATAATAAGCGACGGAATGGGAACGGGAGGCAAAGCAGCCGCTCAAGGAGCAATGACTTCTGAACTTATGAAAAGTTTTGTTAAGTCCGGTATGGATTTTAATTCTTCCGTAAAGTTTGTAAATTCGGCGCTGCTTCTAAAGCCCGGAGAAGAAACTCTTTCCACGTTGGATGCATTTTCGGTTAACCTGTTCAGCGGAGAGGCGCAATTTATGAAAGCAGGTTCGCCCGTTACATTTATAATTCGAGGTAAAGATGTGATTAAAGTTGATTTTGAATCTTTGCCCATAGGAATACTCAGTAATGTATCTTTTTCAAGCAGGAAAGCAAAACTTGAAGACGGAGATTGGGTACTTATGGTATCTGACGGGGTTACAGATATAGGGGATGAGTGGATTATGGACGTTATAAATTCGGAAAAGTACGATACTGCAAAGGATTTGTCAAGATTGATAGTAAAAACTGCAGTGTATATGCGAAAAGAATATCACGATGATGACATTACCGCAGCTGTGATAAAGATTTCAAAAAATACTCGATGATTTTCAATAAAATTATTTTGATACAAATACCGTTTTTAGAATAGTATAAAAAACTTATATAGATAGTTCGCTTATGAAAAAATTTTTACTTTGGTTTTCATAAGCGATTTTGTATTAACTGAAATTTACAGTAATATGCCAAGTCTCTGAAAAATCTTCTTGATTTATTTTGTTTCAATTTTTGTATATTTTAATGTGTTATTTTTGTAATCCGCCAAATTTATTTTCGGTTTAATGCAATAAATTTTCGTTTATAGTTTGAGCTTTTAGAAATTACTTGACTAAAGAATAGTTTTTACATAAAAAATTCCCCCCGGCAAATCTACCGAGGGATTAAAAATTATCTGTTTTTGAAAATTGACATTATGTCATAAAAACTGTCGTCATCATTTTTCGGAGTGTTGTTTTCAGAAGCATGTGGAGAAAAACTTCTCGGATTTTCCGAAACTTTTCGAGGCTGAGGAACGGGGAATTCTGATTCACGTTTTGCAAATCCTGTCGCTATAACGGTTACACTGATTTCATCATCCATGGTCTCGTCGAAAGCGGCGCCCCAGATAATGTTCGCGTTTTTGTCAGCTTGCTTTGCGATAAGAGAAGAAGCTGTTTCGATTTCATCAAGTCCGATGTCGGGAGAAGCAGTTACGTTTATAATAACTCCTTTTGCTCCGTTTATTGCAGTTTCCAAAAGCGGGCTTGAAATAGCCATGTTTGCGGCGACTTCAGCTTTGTCTTTTCCTGAAGCACGTCCGACACCCATGTGAGCATAGCCTGCGTCTTTCATGATCGAGGTAACGTCAGCAAAATCGAGGTTTACGAGTCCCGGCAACAAGATAAGGTCGGATATACTCTGAACACCTTGTCTGAGAACATCGTCGGCTACGATGAATGCATTCATCAAAGTTATTCTCTGTTGACTTGCAAGTTTAAGTCTTTCGTTAGGTATAACGACGAGAGAATCTACTTGTTCTCTGAGCAAAGTTACGCCGTTTTCGGCTTGTTCCATTCTCTTTTGACCTTCAAATGCGAAAGGTTTCGTTACAATACCTATTGTTAAAATTCCCATTTCTCTGGCTATTTGAGCAACAACAGGAGCAGCACCGGTTCCTGTTCCGCCGCCCATTCCGGCCGTAATGAATACCATGTCGGCACCTTTAATGGCGGCTATAATCTCGTCGCGGCTTTCTTCGGCTGCTCTTTGACCGATTTCCGGTTTTGAACCTGCACCTTTTCCGCGGGTGATTTTTTCTCCTATTTGAATTTTGTGAGTTGCTTTAGAGCGCAATAAAGCTTGTCTATCGGTATTAATGCATATGAATTCAACGCATTTTACTCCCGAGTCGACCATACGATTGACAGCGTTTCCGCCGCCTCCGCCTACACCTATTACCTTTATTTGCACGATTTCTTCGGCATCATTATCAAATTCGAAACCCATAGACCCAATTCCTCCTGATAAAATTCGTTTGTATATGTAAAGTCGCATATGGAAAACATAAATTCTCTATAACAAACCGATTATATCACACTGTTACAAAATTTTCAAATTTTGCAGAGATTTTAAAAAATCTATTATAGAGATTTTTTATTATTCGATTGGTTATTCACATAATTGTCGAAATAATAATCATTTTAAGATTAATTCAACTTAAAATCAATAAATTATTTTATATATAACAATGTTGTAATAAAATCAACAAAAAATAAATTAATTTGAAAAAAATATATCCAAAAGATACTACTAAATATATAAATTTTGAATACATAAAATTACTGTTGAATTTTAATTTAAATTATGTAATGATATAATTATAATATTATAAATTGGGGTGTGTTGGTAAATGAATAAATTTTTAAATAGTATTGTTGCCGCTATGGCAGCAGGTTGTTTTTTTATGCCTGCTGCCGAATGTGTTAAGTATCACGAATTACTTCGTCAGGAGGACGACAAACTTATTTTTGACGAAGAATCCGTTGTCAAAAGTTGTGAAAACCCATCGATGCCTGAACCAAAATCAAAATATAAGCTAAGCAGATCAATATCTACACCTGACTTGTTAAGTATTTCTTTGTGGAAAGAAAAAGAAATAAGAGAAGAAACTTTGGAGTATATTTTTTTTGAAGTCGAAAAAATTTCGAGGTATATACCAAAAGAGAAAAGACGTTTACCGCATTATAGTATGCAAATCGACATCGGCCGAAATTTATGCAGATTACTTGCAGATTTAGTTACATACGATATGAGATTATACGAAATGATGTATGGAATAGAGAAGAAATATTCAAGTTATTGCAGAGATTTCGAAAGTTTTAATTATTCCCCCGAGGATGATGTAAAAAAATATTTTTTGGGAGTATTTTATTTAAATTTGTTTTTTAAGTACTTTGGAACTTCTATTGAACCAAGTGACGGGGTAGGTATGGAAGTTTTGGCTTATTTAAAAGGTATGACCTATCGAGAATTTAGGCAATACATAGATGAAATAAGGGAAGAAATAAGGGAAGAAATAAGGGAAGAAGTAAGGGAAGAAGTAAGGGGAGAAACTTTGAGCAAAATTATTATAATGAAAAATCAAAATGCTTTTAAATTAGGTTTACTTTTCAAAATAAATATGATAAATTCGGGAAAGTTAAGGCGCGTTTTTTTGATTAAGTCTGTAGATTTTTTTTCTTAATAATGTAAATTTTTAATTTAAAATAAATTTTATGTTTACTGTCTTTCGAGTTTAAGTATAATTATTTTAATGCTTTAATTCAGAAAGAAGGATTAGATTGAATATATCTGTTTTAGGATGCGGAAGATGGGGCTCGTTTATAGCTTGGTACTTAAATAAAATAGGGCATGACGTCAAGCTCTGGGGAAGACCGGGTTCAATTCACTTGGAAGAAATAAAAAAATTTCGTCGCAATGCTTATCTTGAAATTCCGAGTGAGATACATATTACGGAAAATTTAAACGAATGCTTGGAATTTTCCGATGTATTGATAGTGTCGATAAGTGCACAGGCTTTGCGTGATTTTATGAACTGCATTAAATCTTGTGGTGTTGATTTAAAGGACAAAATTTTTGTTTTATGCATGAAAGGAATTGAAGAATCTACAGGCAAACGTTTATCCGAGGTTGTTAAGGAAACTTTGGGAGAAAATACAAATGTTGCCGTTTGGGTGGGGCCCGGACATGTACAAGATTTTGTAAAAGGTATACCGAATTGCATGGTTGTGGACTGTGAAAACGATAGTATAAAAAGTTATCTTGTAGAAAAATTTTCAAGTCCGTTAATAAGGTTTTACTACGGCGTTGACATGATAGGAAGCGAAATAGGAGCCGCAGCCAAAAATGTTATGGGTATAGCTGCGGGTATACTTGACGGAGTGAAGTATGAATCTCTTAAAGGTGCGCTGATGTCCAGGGGAACGCGAGAAATTGCACGATTAATAAAGGCCATGGGCGGAAAAGAGATGTCTGCCTATGGGCTTGCTCATCTGGGAGATTATCAAGCAACTCTTTTTTCCGAGCACAGTAACAACAGAAGGTTCGGAGAACTGCTGGTTAACGGAAATCATTACGATAAACTTGCAGAAGGGGCAGCCACTTCGCATGCTATAGTTAAACTCGGGAAAAAATACGACGTGGAACTCCCGATTTGTTCGGCCGTAAATAAAGCGGTATTAGGGCTTGTTCCTCCGGAAGAAGCTATTTCAGGTTTGTTTTTGAGAAGTATTAAAAAAGAATTTTAAAAAATTCCCTAAACTCTGCAGTCGTACACATTTGAGTGTATTGCTGCTTTTGCTCAATTGAATTCTTTTTGATTTAGTTTTTTAGATAGCTCTTTAATTTGTAGTGTTTTGAGTATTCTGTTTCGGGCTTGTTTTTAAGAAGCATCAAAAAAGAATTTTAAAAAATCCTCAAACTTTGCAGTCGTACACATTTGAGTGTATTGTTGCTTTTATTTCATTGAATTCTTTTTGATTTAATTTTTCGGGATAGCTCATTACATTCAACTTGTAAGGCTTTGAATTTTCTCTTAAAGGCGGTTGAAAGTATTCGTAGTTGTTTAGCTTGAATCCCAATTTTTCGTAAAATTTTAATCTTTTCTTGGATACAACGTCGCACGGGGGCTCTATTTCCAGGATTATGGGTTTTTCTTTATTTGAATTTATAAATTCAGAAACTATTTTTGTTCCTGTTCCTTTGCCACGGAAATTGGGATTTACGGCTAAATGTTCGATAAAATTAAAATTTTCAAGTGACCAAAATGCTAAAAAAGCCACGACATTATTGTCTGAATCTACTTTTGTAATTATGTTGTAAGAGGGATTTTCGAGTAATTTTTTTTGATTTTCATACGTTCTGAATTCATTTTCGGGGAATGAAATCTGCATAAGTTCAAATATTTTATCAAAATTTTCCATAATAATTTTCTCCTTTTTATTTTAATATTTTATAAAATTTGAAATCAAAACAATGCGTTTAACAATAATTTAATCGTAAAAAACAGTAGATTTTTATAAAAATTGATGATTTTTACCTAACAACGTGTTATAATCTTATCGGTTACAATTTAAGTATGGAAATATCAAGAAGAAAAATCAATGTTTTAGGTAGATTTTTTTATTGTTTTGAAATACAATAGGATTAACCTTGATTTTTTCATTTCATTTTAAACTAAATAATTATACCATAAGAGGTGGTTTCATGAGTTTTTTAAATTTACTTTTCGGAAACTATAGTAAACGTGAATTAAAACGCGTCAAACCTATATGTGACGCAGTTCTTGATTTGGAAAGAAAATATTTGAATATGACCGATGAAGAGCTGTCTTCTCAGACAATTGTCTTGAAGGAACGTCTTAAAAACGGCGAAACATTGGATGATATTTTGCCCGACGCTTTTGCAGTATGCCGCGAAGCTTCAGACAGAGTGCTTGGTATGCGTCATTTTCCGGTTCAAGTTATCGGAGGAATAATTCTTCATCAGGGAAGAATTAGCGAAATGGCTACAGGTGAAGGTAAAACTTTGGTAGAAACTTTGCCAGCCTATTTGAATGCACTTAGCGGAAAAGGAGTACACATCGTTACGGTAAACGATTATCTTGCAAAGCGTGACTCCGAACAAATGGGAAAACTTTACCGTTTCCTTGGTCTCGAGACAGGGCTGATATTAAACGATTACGGCAAAGCTCAAAGAGCCAAAGCTTACGCTGCGGACATAACATATGGAACCAATAATGAATTTGGTTTTGACTATTTAAGAGACAACATGGTTGTAAATAAAGCTTCACGTGTTCAGAGAGGCCATAATTTTGCTATCGTAGACGAAGTTGACTCAATTTTAATTGACGAAGCAAGAACGCCCCTTATCATTTCGGGCGAGGGCGATAAATCTACAGAGATGTACTCAATAGCCGATAAATTCGCAAAGAGCCTTAAAATGTTAAAAGTTGCCGAGATTAATGCAAAAGAAGATAACGAAGAGCTTTTCGAAAATCATGATTATGTTGTTGACGAAAAAGCCAAAACAGCTTCTCTTACAAAATCAGGTGTGGAAAAAGCTGAAAAATACTTTAACGTAGAGAATTTAACCGACCCCGAACACGTAAGTCTTCAGCATCATATAAACCAAGCCATAAAAGCTAACGGCGTTATGAAACGTGATATAGATTACGTTGTAAGAGACGGCGAAGTTTTAATAGTTGACGAATTTACCGGAAGAATAATGTACGGAAGAAGATACAACGAAGGTCTTCACCAAGCCTTAGAAGCCAAAGAGGGCGTAAAAATAGAAAAAGAATCCAAAACTTTGGCCTCGATAACTTTCCAAAATTATTTCAGACTTTATAAAAAACTTTCCGGAATGAGCGGTACGGTAATGACCGAGCAAGAAGAATTCCGTGAAATTTATAAACTTGATACAATAGAAATTCCGACTAACAAGCCTGTTATAAGACAGGATTTGCCCGATGTCGTGTATAAAACTCAAAAAGCCAAATACAAGGCCATTGTAAAAGATATAATCGAAAGTCATAAAAAAGGACAGCCTGTTTTGGTCGGAACTACTTCCATCGAAAAATCAGAGCTTTTAAGCGATATGCTGAGTGCTCAGGGAATTAAACATGAAGTACTTAATGCAAAATACCACGAAAGAGAAGCTCAAATTATTGCTCAGGCAGGTAAAAAGGGAGCTATTACAATAGCAACCAACATGGCCGGCCGTGGTACTGATATTAAATTGGGCGGTAATGCAGAGTACATGGCGATTTCAGAGCTCAAAAAATTGGGCTACAGCGACGAAGTTGTTGCCGAGGCAAATAGCTTTATGGAAACTGATGACGAAAAAATACTGGAAGCAAGAGACAAGTATTATAAATTCTATGAGAAGTTTAAAGAAGAAATCAAGGGAGAAGCCGAAGAAGTCAAAAAAGCGGGAGGTTTGTACGTTATCGGAACCGAACGTGCGGAAACCAGGAGAATAGATAATCAGCTTCGCGGAAGAGCAGGTCGTCAAGGCGACCCGGGTAAGAGCAGATTTTACCTTTCTTTGGAAGACGATTTGATGAGACTTTTCGGAGGCGACAGACTCCAAGCATGGATGGCTCGCTTAAACGTTGAAGATGATGTTCCGCTAGAAGCAAAAATGCTTACACGTTCGATAGAATCTGCTCAACGTAAAATAGAAGGAAGAAACTTTGCAATTCGTAAAAATGTTCTCCAGTATGACGATGTTCTTAACCGTCAGCGTGAAATTATTTACGATCAACGCAATAAAGTTTTGGACGGAGAAGATTTAAGTCAGCAGATTCAGGGTATGATTGACGACAGCGTTAAAAAGGTTGTTTCGAGATATATTTCAAAGGATATACCTATGGAAAACTGGAATTTGGAAGGCTTGAAATCGTACTACATGGGATGGGTTTTGACTCCCGAAGATTTGGAATGCACATCTGTAGATTCGCTGGGAATGACGGCGGAAGAAATTGAAAGCTTTATCATAAACCGCTGCCATGAGATATACAGCAAACATGAAGAAATTTTAGGAAAATCTTCTACAAGAGAATTGGAAAGAGCTATACTTCTTTCTAACGTTGACGAGCAGTGGATGGACCACATAGACGCTATGGAAGAGCTTAAACGAGGAATAAACCTCAGAGCATACGGTCAAAGAGACCCGGTGGTTGAATACCGCGTTGAAGGCTTTGATATGTTCGACTCCATGATAGAAACCATAAGGGAAAATACAGTTAAAATGCTTCTGTGCTTTAAGTTTAGTATAGATATGCGTGCTCCGACAATACTTGAGTTCCCTGGATAATAAATTAAAATTCAGTAATAAAAAACTCTTCGCTTCAGGTTTGTGGTGAGGAGTTTTTGTAATTAAACAGATTGACGAGATTATTCGTTGTGTTATAATGGAATTAATATTTAGTGGGAGATATGTGATTTGATATTGAAAAAGATTTCGGGATTTTTGTTGTCTGCATTTATTTTGATTCCTTGTGTTTCGAATGCGGTTTTTGCCGATTATGATGATGTGCCGCACTCATAAAAAATTTCACAGTTTAAATTTACTAAATCTAATAGATGATAGGTAATAAATTTTTTTGATTTTAAATGGAGTTTAAACCAATTATTTTATAATATAAACACTTTTATGCGTTTGATTAGAGTAAGGTTTTTGCACAACCTATAATTTTTCATTACTCATAAAAAATTTCGCAATTTAAATTTACTGAATTTAATAGATGATAAGTAATAATTTTTCTTAATTTTGAATAAAGTTGTAAACTGAATGAATTGAGATTTTGGTAACTTTGTGTGTTTATTGAATTTACTTACCTTAAAAATTTTGTTTTTTTATATATTCGGAATTTTTTCATTATAACAAAAAATTCCATAAGCTTTGTAATTCAAAACTTACAGAATCTCATCTCTGGTGAGCCATCGGGGACTCGAACCCCGGACAACCGGATTAAAAGTCAGGTGCTCTACCAACTGAGCTAATGGCTCTTATAAAATTAAAATGGCTGGGATGGCTGGA
>CABUYS010000038.1 GCA_902495835.1 uncultured Oscillospiraceae bacterium
TCCTCATCTCTATAAACTATGTTTTCAACCGTTCCGCTTATTTTATCCATTTAAATCACCAACATTAACCGATATAATAACATTTACATATTTTACTGTCTGACACCATAAATCAAACACTGCAAATTATATTATAACATTTCTGCAAAACAATAAATATTACTTATAATTCTCAAATGAACTATTTACTATTTTTGTTTTTTGTGATATAATAGAAATGTAAACAAAATTTAATATGAAAAGAGAGAAAATAATGAACTTAAAAAAATTTTTTGCAATTGGTTTAAGCTTTGCTTGTTGTTTCGGCATCAGTAGCATCAGTAATTGTAAAGCAAGCGTTGAAAGCAGCGTTAATTCCGAAATTTCAAAAAATGGCATTATAGAACTAAAGTTGGAAGGTACCAAAAATACTAGGGATATCGGTGGATATGAAACCAGTGAAGGAAAAAAATTAAAACGTAATTTATTTATTAGGTCGGACAATACCCATAAATTAACCGATGCAGATATAAAAAAATTAAAAGAAGAACATAATTTAAAATGCGTAATTGATTTAAGATGTAGCGGTGAAGTTAAACTTGCTCCGGATAAGCTAAGGAATGTTGAAGGAATAAAATATTATAATATTCCGATAAGTTTTTCAAAAGGACAAATAAGAAGTTTGCTTAAAGGTAATACCGATTTAAGTAATCCATTAGTCGGATTTTTGAATCAAAAAGATGCGATTAAAAAAATTTTTGACACTATCTCAGATGCCATAACAACTACCGATTCCAAAAATACACATAATGCTGAAAATGGATCGATTTTGTTTCATTGCACAGGAGGAATGCATAGAACGGGAATTACTGCAGCTTTATTACTGGAATTAAACGGAGTATCAAAAGAAAATATAATAAATGATTATTCTACTGTTTGTGGAAAGAAGAAAAACAGTAAGAATATAATAAATTTGATATTTGAACCAAAAGCTGAGCATATGAAAAAAATGCTTGAATATATAGAATCTGAATTTGGAAATGTAGAAAAATATTTACTAAATTGTGGTGTTTCACAAGAAAATTTAAATAAAATTAAAAATGAATTTCAAAAATAAGTATCTTAAAAATCAAATATTATTTAAAACAATCATACCCCAGCCGAGCTGGGGTATTTCTTTAACGAGAGAAACCCTGTTCTACCAACCGCCTCTAAATAAGACTGTTAAGGTTGCTCTTGCGAAAAGATTGTTACTTACTATCTTTATTAAATATAAATTGTTTCCGTGATTTATCTTTTTTCAACTGTTTTTTATATATTCTTCCACTCAATTTTCATGTTTACAAACCTCTGAAATATCATTAAACTGCTTTTTCTTTTTAGTATTAGATAAACTATTTTTGCCATTCACTTTAAATGTCTCCTCTTTTGATTTCCCTTTGGCATTTTCTAAATTGCTAATCTATTTACATTAAAATAATTTTTTACATACCACAAACAAACGACCGTCACATGGTTTTCTATACACAAAAAAGCAGCCCATCAGTTGGACTGTTTTTATATATATTGTTTCGATTTTTCTAAAAATAAAATTTAACGTTCATAAACCTTATAAATATTTTTATTATTAAAAACTTTTTATTTTAAGAATCCAATTATCATAAATTTGTTTAATATCTTCATCAAAAACGTTATTCGTATAGTCTCTTTTATATAACTCTATAAATTTATCGTATCCATAATTTTCTACTATAAAAGCCACAAAAGAACCTCCGCATGAATATATCTTAGAAGGATCATTACTTGAATTCCATGAAAACATTTCTTCCAGAGAATCAGGTAATAAATCTGAATTTACAGACAACAAATTCATTTGCCCTGATTCGAAAGTAGCTATGCCTTCCGAAAGAACAGGAATAGGCTTACCGAATGTATTTATTTTTGAAGAAACTATGTGAGTAAATTCATGAACTGCGATCTGAACAATTCCATCATATGTGTGTCCCGAGTTTCCCGGATTCATCGGTGACACCATTCTGATTATTCCTCCGTTTGCAGTTCCAACTACCCAATCAGAGACAGTTGCTGTCCACCAGAAAGGCCTTCCGCTATGCACTTTAGCTGCCCTATGAAAAGACTCTAAATCCGGGTATATTCTAACTTCAACAGGTTCATCGAGCTTCTGTTTTAAATCCGTAGTTATTCTCTCATAATTTTCTTCGAGACGGTTCTTAATATCAGGAATAGCCTTTTCATCCGATAAATTATAATAAATTTTAAAATGTTCAGATTCAGTATTAGTATCCAAACGGTCAGTAACTATATTTGCAATCCACTTAGATAAAACTAAAGCTCCAAACAACACAATTATTGTCGAACATAATATAATAAAAAATTTTTTTATAACAACACCACCTATTCGCAATTTGTATCATATAACATCATAAAAATTTAAAAAAGTCAACAAATTATATTAAAATAAAATAATTAAAGGTTTTGCCATTCAAAAAAAAAAAAAAACACTTTAACAAATTAAATCATAATAAACCGTAGCATTATTGATATAAAATTTCAAATTATGAAAAATAAAAACAATGCCAAAACTAATCTCAATAAACAATTGGTATGAGGTTCCCTAAGAAACGCGAACGAATTTAGTTAAAATCATATATTTGTATATAATTACGATTGATTTTTTTGATATATATATATATATAATTTTAATAAATTAAATTTTTTAGGAAGGAAAAATTAAAATGGCTGTACAAGAAAAACCTGAAAATAATGAATATTTAACAATATTCGCTAACATTACTGATAAAAAAACAGAAACTAAAGAAAGTGAGTTATACAAATCATTTATAAAATACTACAGCAAGTACGTTTCTTGGGCAAATACGAGTAATATCGGAAAAAGTTATATAGAAAAGATTAAAAGTAAAATTCACGAAAAAATAAGAGAAGTAGAATTATATGCAGCAAAAAATGCCACAAAAATCAAGATTATTGTTAACCAAAATTGTTTTAAATTTGATAAAATTCCAAATATATATAAGCTTCCTTATATATCTGACAATTATAACATTGCGTTGTCGGGTCTCATTATATACACAGTAATTGCCAAATTTGAAAAGGTCTTAAAAAAATATATAAAACACATTAAAAAAACAGGACTTGTATTAGAATTTGATGGGATTTTGACTTATACTAAACCAGCAACTTCAGATTCTCCCGCTCAAACAGCCACAGCAAGTGGATTATATTTCTCCAGTCAACATAAAATTTCTTTTGGTGTATTTTATAAAATATATCAATGGTATGCAACCAAAAAAGATATTTTGGGGACTTTTGAACATGAATTTGGTCACTACCTAGATAACATAAAAAGCGTACATGCAAAACGAAGTACTAAACTCAAAGAACATTACGAAAAGTTAATTAAGAGCATTCAAGATACGCAAGTTAAATCTCTTGCTAAAGATATAATAATGCAAATAGATTCTATTGCGATATCCGACAGCGATAAAACTAAAGCGGAATGGTTTATTACCTTATTGAATGAAAGCATACAAAAATTTAATGACAATTTGGTTAATTATTCATCAAGGAAATGTGCAATGAGCCAAGCGGCACTTGTTAAAATGTATAATTGGATTACTACAAACACCAATGTTAAACCAACTCAAGGAGCCAGTAAATATGTGGAAACATATCTTAAAAATTCATTAGATCCAGAAGATCTTTCAACAGCAACAAATAATAGATACTGGGAAGAAAATTTTGCAGATGCACGTAGAAAAAGCAAAATTCCCATATTTCAAGAAATCAAATCTAAACTAGGTAACAAGTTGAAAAACGATAATGATTGGAAAAATTTATGTGCACTTGCAAATTCTAAAACATCGGATAAAGATAAAGTCAAATTAGCTGAAACATTTGTTCTAAAACTCACAAGTGGCAGAAGAGTATGGGGACTCGCTTACCGAGTATTGCAGCTTGATAAGGTGAATTTAATAGATTTATTAAAAGATATACCGATTGATAAGTATATATCTAAATCCTGTTCTGTTATTTTAATTAAAAATTTAAAAGAAATGCAGAACCGCATAAGTAATTTAAAAAATATAAATAACTTCGTAAATTCTGACGGAGAAATAATTGATGACAAATTAGAGAAATGTCTTGATTGTATTTCAACATTTTTAGATAATTAATGATATTTTAATTATTTATTGTGGTGGCTTGTGTTCGTAATAAACTGATTTTTTATACAAAATGAAAAGTCAGCCATATGACAGCTGACTAATTTTAACTATGGTCGGGATAACCAATAGGGACTTGAACAAACTCAGTAATAATGAGGCTTCAAGCCAACTACAATGTTTACAAGAAAGGTCATTCGACACAATCCGATAAACTCTAAGGATAGTATATCACAAAAATAAGAAAAATCAAAATAAAATCGTCTTGAAAAAATCAGGGCGATTTTTTTATTTCAGAAAGGAGCAAAAAATAATGCAAATATTTTTATTATCAATAATTTTTATTTTAATTTGCGTTTTGGTATATCAGTGGCGAGAAATAAGAGATTTAGAAAGAAAGACTTTAGACGCATTTAGAATTGTATGCCAAAAAATAAAACCTAAAAAATAAATCAAGAAAGGAAAATAAAAATGGAATTAGTGTTATTAACAGTTAGTACATGCTGCATGGTTTGGGGAATTTACAATTATTCGGAAGTTCAAAAACTTGAGTTTAAATCGGAAAAAACCTTTTTAGAAATTGCACGGGAGCTTGAAATTTTAAAAAAAGAAATACGGAGTGTGAAAAAATAATGGAACTATTAGATGACAGAGCATATCTTGAGCCACCGGATAATGAAGCCAAAGCAGTTTTAGAATGTTTTTTCTGCGGTGAAGATATTTATGAGGGCGATGACTATTATGTTTTGAACGGCTTTGATTGCTGTGTAAAGTGTTTGGATATTCATTTCAAATTTACAGCCGAAAAACTTGACTATGAAGCAGAAATAGCAGATTTAGAATATCATGATTTAAAAAATTAAAGGAGAAAAATTATTATGTACGAAAATAAATCAATATTTGAAACATTGTTTGAAATTAATGTAAATGACCATATCGAAAAGAAAAAAGATTTAACATATCTTTCGTGGCCATATGCGTGGGCAGAGGTAAAAAAGAAATATCCAAAAGCAACATATCAAATACATTTATTTGGAGAAAAACAGCTCCCCTATGTTTTTGATGAAGGCGTTGGGTACATGGTTTTTACAAGCGTTACAATTAACGATTTAACACATAGTATGTGGCTGCCTGTCATGGATTCAGCAAACAAGGCTATGAAGTCCGAGGGCTATACTTACGACACTAAATTCAGAAAAAATATTCCTGTGGAACCTGCGACAATGTTTGATGTAAATAAAACAATTATGCGTTGTTTGGTTAAAAATCTTGCTATGTTCGGATTTGGTTTATATATCTATTCCGGCGAAGATTTGCCGGAAATTGAAACGGAAAAAATTACAGCTAAAGACGCAAATATTTTAAAAGATATAGTCGGAAAAATTGATGACGGCGAAAAAATTTACACTATGATTTTAAATAGGTACAAAGTAAAGAGCTTCAGGGATTTAACGCAAAAACAGCGGTTGGATATTTTAGTAGGGCTTCAGGAAATTTCAAAGAAAGGAAAATCAAAAGAAGGTGGAGATAAAATTTAAAATCTTGGGTAAACCACGAGGAAAACAACGCCATCGAATGTGCGTAAGGTTCGGTAAATAAATCACTTATACCCCAAAACAAACAAGTGAATATGAAAAATTAGTCAAAGCAAGTTATATGGCTGTTTCAAAGATGTTTTTTAAAAAAGATATCCCTCTTGAAATAGATATAACTGCTTTTTTTAATGGGAAATATTCGGATAACGATTGGGCAACAAAAAAGCCTGATTCCGACAACATTATAAAAATTGTTTTAGACGGACTTAATAAAGTCGCTTATCACGATGACGCACAAATTTGCAAATTAAGTTTTGAAAAGAAATACTCAGAAATTCCAAGAGTGGAAGTAAAAATAAAAAGTTTAGAGGAGAAAACCGACATGAAAACAACAAAAATTTATGATGATGAAAAAGAAGTTTACAGCGGAAATTGCTATGTAAACACAGTAATTTTTAGAGGCAGAATTTATGACGAAATCAAGGAAATCAAATCAAACGGAGTTAAGTTCTTGCTTCAAATCAGTAACGGAAAAGACGACATAACAGGTAATTGGAATAAGCCGACATTTGCGGAATGTTGCGCTTTTGGAGAAACAGCAAAAAGAATTGCGAAAGGATATAAGCCAAAAGATGAGATTTGGCTCACGGCAAAATATTACTCCAAAGAAGTTGACGGAAAGTATTACAAAGGATTTATTGTTCGTGAAATTATCAAAGAGCAAGAAATCGAAAAAGCAAGCGAAGACTTACTTGATGACTTGCCTTTTTAAAAGTTTAAAACAAAGAGGTGAAAAAAGTGAACTACTTAGCAGAGATACTGGCGTTTAACAATTGGATTCGTTATAATTCGGGAATTGGCAAATCTGACATTTGTTTATGGCATGGGCTCATGAGCATGGCAAATAGATTTTCATGGCGCGAATTTAATGCCCCAATTTTAACGCTTCTATCGGAATCAAAGCTCACTAAAAATGAATTTTACAAGTCAAGAAATAAATTAAAGCAATTTGGTCTTTTGGATTTTAAAGAACGTGGTGGAAACAGAGCTACACTCTATAAAATGAACTCTGTTGTTTCCCTATATGGTACACAAATGAATACACAAACTACGACACAAACGGATATACAAATTGATACAAAAAGTGTGACGCAAAATGTGAATATACTTAAAACCAAAAACCAAAAACTTAAAACCAAAAATAAAAAAGAAATAATTAAAGAAAAATTCGGTGAGTTTGAAAATGTGTTTTTATCAGCAGATGAATTTCAGAAATTAAAATCAAAGCTTGGAGTTGAAACAGAAAGCTACATTGAGCGGCTATCAAGCTATATTGCGTCGAGCGGTAAAAGATATAAATCTCACTACGCAACAATTTTAAGCTGGACACAAAAAGACGCCAAAAATTCGGGAGGTGTAAGCTATGGAAGCAACCCTAAAAAGCTTTGCACAGAATATCCCGAATAGCGAAGAGGTGTGTTCTGTTTGTGGCGCTAAGATTCTTAGAACCGCAGAATTTATGGGAATTAAACGGACATTCCGAGTTATGTGCAAGTGTATGCAAAAACAGCAGGAAGAAGAAAAAATCCGTCAAGAAAAATTGGAACTAATGCGAAAAATCGAAAAGCTTAAAAAGCTTTCCCTACTTGGCGAGCGGTACAAAAATGCAACTTTTGAAAACTCAAAAACAGGGATTAATTCAAGTTTTGACAGAGCTTTTAAAAGGTGCCGGAAATACTGCGAACTACATGAAGAAACAATCAAAAATGGTTACGGTATTTATCTTTTTGGAGATAAAGGAGTTGGAAAGACCCATTTAACCGCTTGCATGGCGAATGACTTAATGACAAAGTGTGTGCCTGTTCTTTTTACTAACTTATTTGAGATTTCAAAAGCGGTTAAATCTACGTTTAACCGAGAATCGAGTCTTACAGAGCAAAATTTAATCGAAAGATTTGCGAATATTGAAGTTTTGTTTTTTGATGACTTGGGAACAGAAATATTTAGCAAAAGCTCCGGTGATACCTGGTTGCAAAGTCTTTTATTCGATATTATCAATAAACGGTACAATAGCAAAAAAGCAACTATTTTTTCAAGTAACCACAGCTTGAACGAACTCATAAACAAGAGCGGCATTGCCGAAAAGACGGTTGACAGAATATCAGAAATGGCGAGCGGAGCAGTTATGAAAATTGAAGGTGCGAGCCTAAGAAATACTAAAAAAGATTGTATATTTTGAGGTGATTTTGATTGACTAAAAAAGAGCTTTCACAACTTTATTATTTGAGAAAAGAAATCAAGGAACAACAAAGGAGGCTCTCTGAACTTGAGGCATTGGCAACAAACTGTACCGCAAAAATAACGGGGCTTCCGAACGGGAACGGCGTATCTGATAAGATTGCAAATTACGCTACCGAAATTGCAGATTTAAAAAGCCTTTTAGACCTTAATTTGAAGAAATGTTTTTATGAATTAAATCGTCTTGATAGGTTTATATCGAGTGTTAATGACAGCGAGATGAGAATAATATTAACACTTAGATATTCTCAAGGTTTAAGTTGGCAACAGATTGCTCAAAATATGGGTGTGCTCGGAGATGGAAGCACAGAGCGAAAAAAACACAATCGATTTTTAAAGCTTTCCCGAAATTCCCGATTGTAGTGTGATAAAATTATATTGTGAGATAATATTTAACGGAATTTTTCTTGTGCAAGAGGCAAAATTGTAATTTGCCTCTGACCTTATTAGCCAAATTTAGTTAATAAAAATCAAAAAGCTTGAGAAAATTATCAAATTATGTTAGACTGAGATGGTAATTATGTAGTGGCTTTGAGGGGGGAAGCATATGACTGGAGTAAAATTTTCTGATTTAAAAAGGGCTCATCAAGAATTGTCAAAACAGCAAAAAGATATTTTTTATGTTTCAAATCGCGTGGAATTGCAAAAGATATTACAAATAATCCCTAAAAAAAATTTAGGGCTGGATTTTTGTAATGATAAAGGTGTACGAGAACAGCTAAAAAAAACATTCGAAGAACTGTGTCAAAAAATGAAATGGTATACAAATAAAAGTAATGTCATTTTAACTCAGGGCACTTTGCAGGATTTGAAAACAACTATAAAAAATATAAAGCAGCTTAAAGTAATAATAACATTTTCAATCGATCGCAGAGAATTGAAAACAAAATTTGCAAACGACTTTCTAAAGTACATAATTGATGTTTTACGATATGAAAAACAAAAAATTGAAGAAATAGAAGTAGATGATACGCAAATACAAAAATCATCAGATCAAGGATATGCAAGTCCACCAGAAAATTTGTTGAATTTTGGTGAAAGTAATTGGGTCCCAACTATAGCGGATATAAAACAAGGGTATGTAGGTGATTGTTACCTGCTTGCGGCTCTATTACATTTAATTTCTAAAGACCCAAACGCTATAAAAAAATGTTTCGTAAATAGAGAAACTTTAAAAACAGATGACCATATCAAAATTAGGCTTTTTAAAGTAAATTTGGAGCCGTGGACACAAAAAATAGTGGCAAAACCAAAAGAAAAAGTTGTAATAAAAATAAAGAAAACGGTTTTAATGAAAATAGGAATGAAAATAGATCAAACCACTCAAAAACCTGTACCTATACCTGTAGCTCTCATAAAAAATCAAGTAGCAAATGCCTTGTGGGTAAATTTTATAGAAAAAGCTTTTATGGTTTATAAAAGCAATAATTTTGTAAGCAGTAAATATTCAGGAAATTTAGGAATACAAAATGCATTGGCAAAATGGAATAAACCCAATCAAATAAAGGTCGAAAATCTTTCTAGTGGATTAGGATTTATTGCATATACGGCAATTACGGGCAAGTCAGCTTCTATGAATTATTTACCAGAGCCAACTGAAAAGAAATTCCCTATAAATGGCGTGTATGGATCAGAAGCAGAAAAAATTTATAAACTTTTTGACACTGAAATAAAAAAGGGCAAAATCATTGCAGTATCAACAAAAGATGGGGATTTTAAACGTAAAATGCCGAAAGGCAAAAGCACAACGATTTGGACAGACAAAAATGGAAGTCCGAAAAAGTACGCTGGATTGATTGGGAAACACGCTTACGCTATTGTTGAAAATGTTGAAGAAGGCGAAGGGCCAGCAAGAAATATAGAAGGTAAATTTGATGGTACATTTGTAGGGAACTTCAAATTTATTGTGCTTCAAAATCCGCATGCTCGCCAAGGATTTGAAGAGTACAAATTTGACGAAGATAATAAAAAATTGAAACGTATAGAAATTCCTAATACAGGTAAATTGAGGATAGAACTTAATGATTTTTTGAAATATTTCAGATGTTATGACATTATGGAATAATTAAATTTTACTTAATTTAAAAAATATGATATAATGTTATTTAATAATATTTTAGGAGGCCAAATAAATGAAACGTTTAAGTTTTTTTGCTTGTGTGTTGGTATTTCTATTTTCCCTTAGCAATATTAATTTTGTCAACGCAATAGACATCCCTTCAAAAACCGGATGTGGTTTTTGTATGTCAAGAATAAAGGAATTCGGTTGGGAATGGAACGAAAGTTTAAAAAAATATACACATAATGGGTACGAATTTGATGGACATGGGTTTAATGTTTTTGGTATTCATCGTGAAACAAAAACTAGATTTGATCCTAATGGTCTAGATTGGGATGGTTACGATCAGTACGAAACTTATAGTGATTGTCTTGCCAGATTTTGCTGTAGTAATAGACATTTTAATCATAGAGGGTTTAATGTAAATGGAAACTATATAACCGGTGGCAAATACGATACACAAGGGTTGGATATCCGCAGATTTAATCGAAACCATGTACATGTTTATACTCACAGTAAATGGGATAATAAGGGATTTGATTTTGAAGGGTATGACATAGAGGGCAGGAATAGTTACGGAATCACAGCAAGGGATATAGAAAGATTAGATGCTGAGGAAGTAGATATTTCTCAATTTGCTGGATTTACATTTACGCCATATGTTTTATCTTGTTTTGCATAAAAAGTTATAAAAAATACTAATTAGTTGCAATTTTTGGATATTTTGAAATTTAAAAGTATAAAACATAAAATCGTACCAAAAAAGGTGCGATTTTTCTATTAAAAGGAGTTGTTAAAATACAAAAGTCTTGCAAATATTGTGGTAGAGTACATGACGAAGGATATAAATGCAATAAGAAACCTATCAAAAGAAAAAAGATAGATGAAGCTGTAAAGTTTAGAAATAGTCCAAAGTGGCAAAAGAAAAGAAAACATATTAAGGAGCGTGATAATTATCTTTGTCAAATTTGTTTGAGAAATCTGTACGGAACAAAAAGAAAATACAACAGCAATAATCTTCAAGTTCACCACGCTGTGCCAATCAATTTAAGCGCAGATTTAAAGCTTGATGAAAGTAATTTAATTACGCTTTGCTCTATGCACCACTCAATGTGCGACAAGGGCGAAATACCGTATAACGAAGTCAAAAAAATAATCAATGAGCAGGAAATTAGATAATTGTACATTGTCCACTGTACATTGTAAATTATTCTATCCCCCCACTACCCTGAATATTTCTCGGTAAAAGCGTCCGACACCGACAGCCCCCATAA
>CABUYS010000039.1 GCA_902495835.1 uncultured Oscillospiraceae bacterium
GAATTTTGCCATGTTTTTCCATTGTCTAGCGAAAATTCTATAGACTCAATATTGATATCTTTATTTTCAACGTCAACCTTTATTGATTTATCTGACTGTTTTACACTTTTAATATCTAATTTCGGAGCAGGACTTACAGTCATATTCTTTGACAATTGAATTTTAGCTTGTCCGTTTAATGATTCATAGTTCGGATTATTGGGAGTAAATTCTACGCCGCATAAATTTTCACCTATTTTATTTGGAACCTCTGTTAGTTTAAATTTACCTGCTGTATTTGTTTTTCCGCTTAAAACCGTGTCTTTCATGTTATCGTTGTATTCCATTGACAATTCCGGCCATTTTTCAACTATCGTATGAGCTTTTTTGACGTTCATTTTTACGTTTACCTTATCTTGGCTTTTATAAAAATTGGTATTGGCCTCTTTTGCGTCAAACCTTGCAACATAGGAATTTTTTGACGCAACAGGAACTTCGTTTTCATTTAAAAAATGCCATCCTGCGGGTAATTTTATGTCCTTGAGTTTCGTGTTTTCGCTATATGTTATGTCAGGCATGGATAAAGTCGGATTAGCTTTATTAATCGTAATAGAGACATTTTCCTTATTTTTGTAATGGTTGGAATCTTCTCTGTAAACTGCTTTGAAAGTAAAATCTCCGATATTATCCAATTTACTGTCGGGATTTTCCCAGCTCCATCCGTAAGGAAGATCAAAATCTTTTAAACGAAGATTTGGACTGTAATCTCTTTTGTAATGAGTTTTAGAAAGTCTCGGCATTAATCTGTTCACATTAACCGGCACGGACAACACAATACTTTCGTAATTATTGTCAAAGGGAATAAAAATAACATTCTCGTAATGAAGACCGGCACTGAGCTTCTTTCCCGAATTCACCCAATTAACTGTTCCTATTACGTTTGAATAAAGTCCCGAAAGCTTGGATTCACTCAGCGGTTGACTGTAAACAATATTTTCCGCAACAGGAGGGGAATAAACCTTAGGAGTTGCAGGCGACACTTTTATTTTTATATCCACATCATAGACACTTCTATAAATATCTGACCTGACTTCATCAGAATTAAAATATGCTTTGTAATAAGATTTATTTACCTCTGGCACCTCATTTGGATGCTTCCAATGCCATCCTGCGGGAAGCTGTATGTCACTAAGAGTTCTGTTGCTTTTATATTTTATATTATCTACCACAGGAATAATCGGATCAATTCTGTTAATTTTGATTAAAACTTCTCGTTCACATCTAAAATGATTGCTGTCCTCATCAAAAATGGCAATAAGCCTGAATTCACCTGCACGATTAAATTTAAAATATGGGTTTTCCCAACGCCAACCACGAGGAAGACCAAAATTCATTGCATGTATATTCGCTCGGTAGTTCGCGCTGTAGTACGTGTTGAAAAGAACGGGCGTAGATTTTTTTACAACGACTCTAACACGAATTGTAGTGCTTTCGTAATTTTGATTGTAAGGAGTAAACACCGCATCCGCATAATAATCCCCGGCGTTTGGCGTTATTTTGGGATTAGACCACTTTAATTGCCCATCAACATTTGCACTAAATCCAGAAAGAGTAGAATTACTTAGTGATTGGCCGTAAACAATAGAGGTCGCAGAAGGATTGGAAATTATTTGCACAGGCGCTTTATTGACGGTAATATTTATAAGCCTGGACTCGGCTCTGTAGTTATTGTCGTTAGGACTAAAAACCACCCTGTAACTTGCAGTGCCAGCGCTCGGTTGCTCATACAAAGAATTGCTGTCCCATTCAAAATCTCCGGGTATATTTGAGTATCCTCCTCTCAAACGAGAATCACAAACCCGCTCACCATACACTATCGAACTTGCCGTAGGCCAGCTAATCCTCATTTCTTCTCGTTCTACCCTAATAGGTATAGGTTGAGTTACTTTAATATACTTTTCTTGATCATTGGGAACAAACTGGCAAATATAATTAACCGTTCCCGCTGTTATCAAAGATTCGTTACGTACAACCGGTAACCATTGAAAATAACCGTCGACACTTGCAGAACCACCGCAAAGACGAGACTGACCCACCGTATTACCTACTTTGACTTTTGACGCCGTAGGCCAACTTATAATTCGAGGTTTCACCCTTTGCGCTCCTGAAATTTCCTGTGCACTAGCTTTAGGAGTAGTAACATCAAGAACGGCTCCAATGCAATTCTCGGCCGCTTTTGAAGCGATTTGAAGAGCTTGTTTTGTTTTTTCGCTTACATTTAGCCAAATCTTATTTATTTCATTATTGATATTATTAAAATCAACGTTTTTTTCGACAACATTCGAACCGACTTGATTTTGCATACCATTGGGAATATCAGATGCATTAGTAACCAGTCCGGAACTGTATCCTGCAAGAAAAATTCCGCTCATTAAAGCCGCGATAGCTTTGTTTGAACGTAAAGAAAAATTTACTCCTCCTGCTACATTAGAAATCTCTTCTTCGGATAATTCCTGTGTTTTTTTGGAAATTCTCTTATTTATGATAATTATGGATTTCAAAAACTCTTTGAACTCTTCAATTGTGTACCCTTTCACGTATGATAGGCAATAATCATATAGTTCTTTAAGATTTTTCTTTTCTTTCATATTTTTAGTAAAATCAATATCACTTATAATCTTTTTAAATAATGTATTCAAATTTTCATTCATAACACTTTCCTCCTTAGCACTGATTATTAAAATATTACCGTTAAAACGAATATTTTACACATGATTATTATATAAAATTCACAGACATCTTGTCAAGCAATACAATTTGCGATAAAATTTTAGTTAAAAAATCAATTTTATTATTCATAACATCTAAACAAATATACAATAGTATATTCAGCAGTTATTTAGATACACTTAAAAGTCTATAGTATCGGGTTCATGTTAAAATATCAACTTACATGGCGCATCAAAAAATTGTTGACAAAATATATGATCAGCTTTAAACACTATTTTCACATTCAAAATTTTTAGTATTTGTATTTTTACAAAAAAATATGTAAATTATACTTGACAAATAATCGTTTATAAATTACAATGTGTAAGAAAGCGAGGTGTTGAGATGGCTAAAAATCTTAAATTAAAATCAGCACGAGCAGCTCTTGACATGTCTCAACAAGATATTGCCGAAGCACTTGGTATCAGCAGACAAACTGTAAATGCTATCGAATCAGGAAAATATAATCCAACAATAAAACTGTGTATCAGCATTTGTAAACTACTTGGCAAAACTTTAGATGATTTATTTTGGGAGGAAAATTAACAATGAATAACAACAATATTTTTGACGAAAGACAACAATTGAATCAATATAAATATGGTTCACATTCTTTCTTTATACTTACGTTTTCTGTAATAATATGTGAAGTTTTAAAATTCTTTAACCCTAATTCGATTACGCCTGTTAATGAAATGATTCTTTTGCTTTTCATGCCATCTATGTATTTTTCGGTCGCAACTATTTTAACAAATTCCTTTTGCTCGTTTTCAAATAACAAAAAGTTGAATATTATTATATTAGCGGATATGGTTGCAACTTTTATATTTTTGATATCATTTTTATTTTTTAAAAATGCTTTTGCCGACATATTAAAATATAAATTTCTTTCGGATTATACAGCTGTATTACTGATTTGTATAGAGCTTTTAATAGCAGGTATTGCTTACATATTAAGACTTAAAACAGATAAAGAAAGTATATAAAATTTGCTTTTTGAGGATATCTAATTAATATTTTTAATCAAAAACAGTCTTACAAACAATTTATCACTGTTTTAAATATAAAAAAATCCACCTCCAGCCAATCTGGAGGTGTTTCTTTAAATAGACAAAAGCTCTACTCTGCTGCAGCTGAAATTTTCATAGCCCTTGCACTTACAAAAAGATTGTTATTGCTATCCATAAATAAATCTATGTTATTAAATGTCAATGATTTTTCCAATTCATCTTGTTTCAATTGGTTTTTTATTTTTCTTTTTTCAAGTATTTCACAAAAACCTATATATTTATTTAGAAGCTTAATTAACAATAAATTTTCATAAAATTACTGTGATTTTGCATTTTTATCATTACTAACGTGCCGCCTTTAAGCTGCAAAATTTATTTTTTAGTTCATAACACTAGGTTTTTATTCATCGCTTAAGCTATCACTTAACCACGCGGGCTTTCACGTGACTTTCTATATGCAATAAGAAAAAAATTACTTCTAAATATTTTTTTGAGAAATTTCTTGATAACGCGCAAAATTCCCATATATCCGGTACAAAAGAGTCGTTATATGAAATTTGTATAAGCGAAAAACTTTATGAAATATTAAAAAATAGCACCTTATTGTAATAGCTATAAATATTTAACTAAAACTATTTTATACCTATAAAAATCCGAACCGTACTAAATAATAAAAACAGCTTACAAACTGCCATTTAAATAGCAGTCTAATTTTATATGGAAAATCAGCAATAAAGTAAACTCCTAAAATTCCAGAGGTAATCATTGCATAAAAAACTAAATTTTCGTGTCAAAGCAGCAAAACAGCAGAGTATATTTTGAACGCGTACATTCGGGCAAAACTTAATAAATATCAACTCTATTCAAATTACGCCATGCGTTTAAATATATCATTTTGTTTTTCTACTCATATAATCGTTTTCATACCAAACATCTACTTCATCTTTAGTTGGTTCTTCAAATTTAAAAATTAATTTATTCATTAATCCTTCATCTAAATAAAAATCTGAACCACCTTTTCCCTCTTTAACCCTTTTATTACGTTCTTCAATTTGCTTTTTCCAATTTTCATCAGATACATGTATATAGTGCAGTTCCATATCTATGTTTTTTTCTTTAAAAAATTTTTTAACCTTAATTCTTTCTTCCTTACTCCAAAGTCCACGGTCATAGATAACGTTTGCTCCTGCTTTGATTATTTCAACACATTTTTTGTCCATGTAATTTATCAGTCTATCACAAAAAACATCATAAAATTCTCCTTGCTCATTATTAATTAAATCATATGTCGCTTCATCCGGCGAAAGAATAACTGCGTTGACCTGCTTTTTTAAACTTTTGGAATAATACGATTTACCACTACAAATTTTTCCGCAAATTAAGTAGACTTTAGCCATATAATTATCTCCTGTTTTTTAATTAAAAATACTTCACAAAAAAATATTTAGATAATTTTGGATTTTCCTTATTCTCCCTCTTATATTCAAGTTCAAAACCGAATTTCCTATAAAACTCAGGAGCTTGAAATTCATATGTACATAAGCTTACACATTTAAAACCTTTGTCTTTACAATATTCTTCAACTGCTTTTAAAAGCCTTGTGCCAACACCTATTCCGCGGTATTTTTCTATAACAATAAGGTCTTCTACTATTACTTCATCATAATTTGAGTGACCTTTTAACACACCCATAGTTCACTTTGACTCTTTGCAATAAAATTACAAAATCGATAATTACTATTTGTGCTATTTTTATTTGCATATGTTTTAAATTCATTGTCTAATAAATCTAAAGTTTTTAAATCTAATTTTTCAATATATTCTATGTACAAAGTTATCCGTCTTCTTTCAGATTATTAAATTTTTCTATTTTTCCGCTTAAACTTTTTTGATAATTATTATACAATTCGGTATTTCAAATATAGCATATAATTACTACTATAATTAGTTCAAAAACAACGCTTTTTCTTTAAACATAAATTATTAATATAAAATTCTCTGATAAATTTAAAATTCCCATAGACAAATCAAAGCGTTTGTCTATGGGAGACATGATAAAAATTTATTCTTAAAATTTAAATCGAAAGGTTCAAATACTAATTCGATGACAAAGACTTATTATTCAGGTGCAATGTCTGGTTTTAATTTAGGTATGCACAATTTTATCAATTCATTACTCGTAACTTCAATTTTACGAGCTAAATCCGGGGAAATTTCTTTTTTTTCTACGATACTCGAACCTACAATAGAAGCCCCTAGAATATTTGCGGCTTGTTGATAAATATCATCTGACGTTATTTCAAATCCAAAAGAAGCATATGTTTTTTTTATTAAATCTTCATAGATAACTAATTTGGATTTGCAGTGCAAAGTAGAATAATTTGTTAAAATATTTTTTACAAAATTTTCAATTTTATTTTCAGGAATACCCAGTGATTCACCTAATTTTTTCATATCTATTCCACAACTTACTTGTTCAAAATTAAATTTATGTAAAAAATCATTAGAAATATAACAGCCGGTTTTTCTTAAAAAATATCTATCTAATAAACTACAATTCATAATGTACTCTAAGTAAGAATATTTTTCACAACCAAAAACCTTTTTTAAAAATCTTCCTGTTTCCTTATCTTGAAATGTATGTATTTCAAAACCACGAACAAACCATTTTTCTTCTGAAGTTTTAGCATACTTTTTCATTTCTTTGGCAAATTTATAAGAATCAGAGTCAACTCCGGTTTCTTTATCAAACTTAAATCTACCTATATCTGCATAAACCGCTCCTGATAAAAATGCATTTTTTTCATCTTCTGATAATGAAATACCAGATTGTTCAATTATTGTTTTTCCTAAATTAAAATGGGTATTTATAAACAAAGAATTCACTTCACTACAACAAAATTGGTTGCTAAAGATACATACTAAAATCGTTCCTAAAAACTTTTTAAAACCTTTCATTATTTTTCAACTCTTTCACTGAAATCATTTAACGAATACCTGCATATAATTTCCAACAACTATAATCATATTTCTGCAAAAATCAATGGAGCAAACTGCTCCAAATACAAATATCACTCTACATAGAAGGATTAAAATTCCATTACACGAAACAAAGTGTTCGTGTAAGAGCGTCGTTTGGCAAAAACTTGTTATTTGGATACAATGTGAACTCCCAATTTTCCTAGCTTTGAGAGGTTTTTCCTTAAAAATTATTTACCCAACTTAAGACTAGCTGAATTTTTTATACTGTTCTTTATTATTTTATCATGCACCCATTATTTTTACAAGTATTCCATCTTTTTTATATGGGTGCAAATTTTTGAAGGTGGGTGCAAAATTGTAACGATTTATAAAAAGCTAAGTATCAGCCGATTTATTCATCTTATTTCCCCCATGGAGGTTCATAAACTTTTAATGCTATGGTATAATTAGTAATAAGAACCTGGATAGTTACCAGAATCGAAAATCTTGTTGCTTAGCAACAACTATATAAACTTTAAGGCGGTGACATGTTTATGCCATATTTTTTAAATAGCATTACACCAGTAAATCAGTTTACTAAAACTACAAAAGAAAAGTATTTTGTAGATAAGTCGGAATTGATAGAAAAAATAAATGAATTAGTTGGTACGGCATCTCAGTACATTTGCATAACAAGACCCCGAAGGTTCGGTAAGACAATAAACGCCATGATGCTCGCTTGCTATTATTCCAAAAATGCTGACTTTAAAAAGCTCTTTGATAAACTTGAAATTAGTAAAAGTGAGTCATATTTGGAACACTTGAATAAGCATAACGTGATATTTATTACATGGTGTAATCCTACAAAGGAATATAAAACTTTCGATGAGTATATGGATGGCTTCATTCCTCAACTAATTTTAGACCTAAAAGAAGAATTTCCAAATTCAAAAATTAATGATAATGATGCGATTGGAAAAATCTTTGAAGATATATATACCCAAACAGGGAAAAGTTTCATATTTATTCTTGATGAATGGGATTATATTTTTAACAACAACTTATTTGAACCTGAAGACTGCGAGAAATTTTTGGAATTTTTAAAAAAGCTTCTAAAAGATAAACCTTATGTAGAACTTGCATATATGACGGGAGTTCTGCCTATTGCCAAGTATTCATCAGGTTCAGCGCTTAATATGTTCGATGAATACACTTTTTTGAACGACATGAATTTTGATAAATACTTTGGTTTTACGAATTCAGAAACGGAAAAATTGTGCGAAAAGCAAGATAAATTGTCATTAAGTGAGCTCAAAGAGTGGTATGATGGATACAAAACTCAGGGGGGGCACGAAATATACAATCCGAGATCTGTAGCGTTTGCGCTTAGAAAAGGCGTATGTCAAAGCTACTGGACTAACACAGGCCCGATGGATGAAATTAGTTATTACATTGAAAATAATGTGGAAGAAGTAAGAAACGATATAGTTCAGATGGTATCGGGGATACCTGTTAATATTCATTTAGAAGGATACGGCGCAGAACAAATAAATTTAAATACTCGTGATGAGATACTCTCTGCTATGACGGTTTACGGCTTTTTAAGCTACCATGATGAAACTCTCACTATTCCTAATAAAGAGCTACGAATGAAATTTGATTATGCTCTTAAAAATCATCAAATGGGCGAAATTTCTAAATTAGTTTTGAAATCCAATCAAATGCTTGAGGCAACACTCCGCAAGGACACCGAAACAATGGAAAAATTGATTCAAGAAGCGCATGACATCAATATCCCGATTATAAAATACAACGATGAAAATTCGCTTGCTTGTATAGTTACCCTTGTGTACTTAAGCGCCAGAACAAAATACAAAATCGTGCGTGAAATGCCTGCCGGAATAGGTTTTGCAGACTTCATTTTTTACCCTAACGATAAAAGCAAACCAGCGTTTATCATTGAACTAAAAAAAGACTCCACTCCCGAAGAGGCTTTAAAACAAATTAAGGAAAAACGCTACCCTTTAGCTCTCAAAGATTACACAGGCCAAAAATTAGCTGTTGGCATTACTTATGATAGTAAGCAAAAGCAACATCATGTTAAAATTGAGGAAATCAATTAAACTTCAGAATTATTCATAAAAACAAAAACAAGCCTATCTCAAAGCAATGTGCTTAAAAGATAGGCTTAAATTGGTTACTTTTACTATTTATATTCCTCCAAATTTAAAGATAATTCTTGTCCGTTTCTAAATATGGTGGCTGCCTGGGTATAGGACTTCACAATAATTTTATCTACCACACTAGTGAATAGTTTTTCATCAAATGTATCAATCAGATTTTCCATCTCTGATATTTCATTTAAAAATTTTTCTATCGAGAGCAACTTAGCCCTTTTATTTTTAAGTTTAGTATCGATGTTCTCGATTTTTTGTTTTATTTCTTCATATTCATCTGATAATGTGTTATAATGTTCCTTGTAAATATTTTGATTTAAAGTTTCAGTGGCATTTTTGTCTATGTAATTTTGAATCTTTGTATAGAGAAGCCGACTTTCACCACAGAGTCTGGCTTTTTCTGTTTCCAAAGCTTGAGTATCATCGATTGATTTTACAAATTCTCTGCAATTGTTTATTATTTCATCTTTGTTTTTAAGTAACTTATTAAAGCTATCAACAAACATTTTTTCTATGTGCTCTTTATATATAGCAATATCTGCGTTAAAAAATGAAGAAAATGAGAAAAAAATTTGTACGCTTTTTGTTGATGAAAACTTCCAGGGATTAGGGTTAGGATCTAAATTAATTGAAAGCTCGATAAATTTTTTAGGCACCACGAAACCCCTTATAACTTTTTCTGAAGATAAATTGTATATGTTTAAAAAATTTATAAAAAAATATCAATGGGAACTATGCGAAAAAGTTGATATCTATGGAAACGGACATAAAGAATTGTGTTATAATGGATACTTAAGCAAATAATTTCAATTTAGCAACTCTCGCCCAAATGATTAGTATTATAGAAATAATATATCGACAGACTCTATTTTTAAACCATCTATCTGGGGATGTGTTTCATAAATATGAGTCTTTTTTTAATCCATAGTAGCCATAATTTCAGCTGTACTTTATCTGTAAAAAGGCAAAAAATAACGATCATTCCTAAAATTAAAGAAATAATCGTTATATAAATATATATTATATTCAAATTTTCGTACAAATGTGGTGGAGCAGATTGCCCCAAATACGAACATTAGATTTCTGTGTAATGGCTTGATAATAACTATACAGTTATAAAAATTACTTGTCAAGTGATTGCTTATTTTTTTTAAGCCACTCCTGAAATTCCTTTTGAATTTTTTTCATCAGAAAAAAGTTGATGAGTTAAAAGTTTTATATCACTTTCAAGGATATCTTTATTATAATTTTCCCTTTTAAATAAAGATTTTAATATCTTAATTTGCCAATAGTTTCCGGTAACATTAGAATCTCACCACTTGGTTATCTCTCGAATTAAAGCTATACTCTGGAATTTAATCTCGGCTATGCAGAAGTATCGTTATAGGCCGCTATCGTAATTGCGAATTAGTAACCAACTAATTTTATACAAAAATATTTATTACTCGCTTTTCATAAGGTCTTGATGTATTTTTGTAAACTGATAGGATAGCATTTAATGCAATTAAGATATTTGATATTCAATTTTCAATGTTCGTTTTGTGTATATGGTAAATTATGTAATTTATCCTTTTACTTATTAAAGAGTGTTTTAGATGGTGAGTTTTATTGTAAAACTTGTCGAATTTGAAAATCAATTTTTAGATAACAAAACCTTTAGAATCCTAAGTATTTTATTAAAACGATTTCTTACGTTCATACGGCTAATTGTGTACGTTACTGCGAGTTCTTGCTAAGAGTCTTTTTCTTTGTGATTAGTTTTAGAGAAAGATCCCAAAGAAAAAGCTGCGTTAAAATGTTGCAAATTTGTAAATATATATGAAGAAAAGTATAAAACAAAAAGTTCCAGTATTTACTTGTGACTGTGGAGGACATAAAACGCAATAGCACTTTTGATTCAATTGTAGCAAAAAATTATAAGCATTAGTATAACCAGAATATCATTTGTCTTAATATTAACACCTCACAGTATTTTTCTGTGAGGTGTTGAACTTATAGCGATGATATTATAACACTTCATTAAAGCGACTTAGGTTAAATTGTTCTAGTTCAGCTCTATATATGTACAAAACACATATGATATACACTACTTATTAAATAGTTTTCTGCTTTAGTTTTGCTATTATTTTAATATTCTCCTTTTGGCGTATAGTTATAATTCATTTCGATAAACTAAAATTTACATTCTTTCAATAATGGTATCAAGAAAATTATTGAAAGAAGAAGGTTTAATAATTTCAACATCTTTGTAAGCAAAATTATCTATATGCCATGTAAAACTTACCACAGATAATATAAATCCATGTTTCTTATTGGTTATAATATTTTGCCCAACAGTTTTACCGTATGTGGGTTCACCGATAAGAACACAATTTTTGAGATGAGTTTTAAGTGAATACGCAAATATTTCACTGCTACTCGCAGTAAATTTATCTACTATAACAAAC
>CABUYS010000040.1 GCA_902495835.1 uncultured Oscillospiraceae bacterium
ACTCGATAAGTTTGCGGAAGTAATGATTGAATCCATTAAAAAAATTAATGAAGATGTTAAATCTGAAAAAACTGATTCTGATATTGAAAATGTTTCCGGCGGAGTTCCTAAAGGAGTTTCTAACGAACGCTCAGAAGCAATTTATGCCGGCGCAAAAATACTTGCCAGTGCCGTTGTAGGTTTTGCTGTTAAATATAAAAACAGTTGGATTGCTACTCGTGACAGTTGCAAAAATAACGATATTATGTGAGTTGTGGTGAGATATGGTAATTGAAGAAATTTTGGTTCGAAAGGGAATAGTTTTGAGCACTAGTGAAATTAATCAACTTTTGGAAATAATAAATGCTCACGAATTGAGTGATTTTTATTTCGAAAAAATTTCAGATGAGGAAGTTAAAAGTAAAATTTTAGCTGCTCTTGAGATTCTAAACACATTTGGACTTGGATGTTTTCTTCATAAAAGATTTTCAAGTAAAGCTATTTCTGAAGAAAGTCCGAGCGAGAACTCTTTTTTGATTGACGAAAAGGACGGAACTAAAGAATACGACGGTAATATTGAACCTGTTTCAGGTCTTAACGCTTTGTGCTGAGAGCGGGATTTGGCGTTTTTTTAGCTGTGGATAAATGTTTAAGCGATAAATTTCTTTATTTAATGTTTTAAATAACAGCTAAGAGTTTACAGAAGTTGTTTTGGTTCTCTGTTACTTTGTTTCTTCAATTGTACACAACTCGAATACATAGCTTTTTTATAATTTTTATTTTCTTAAAAAAGAACAAAGTTTTTGATTGTTAGTTAATTTAATACAGTGATGTATTACTTTTTTATACAGTAAAAAGCATCCATGATTTAAATAACATGGATGTTTTTTTATATTTAAATTAAAATATTAAATTTTTACCGTACAGTTTCGGCTTTTATCTCAATTAGACCTTCTTTTAAGGATGCGTCTATAAGTTTAATTTTTTGTCCCGGCATCAGTATTACTTCTTTTCCGTAATCATCGGAACCGAAAGTTGTATTTCTAAAATCTTTGCCGAAAGCAGTTCCTGGATTAAGAGTGATTTCCATAAGAATTGGTATATCATTGTTATTTGCAAAAAAATCTGTTGTTATATTTTTGTCAAGAGATGTACTCGTTATATCTTTTGATTGATATATAGGGTGATTACTTTTTATATAGTCAACGAGTAGAGTTTGTTCTAATAGTTTTCCTGAGCCTTTACGATTGCCCTTGCCCATAACTATATCCATAACTTCAGTGCGATCATCAGCAGGGAATTGATTACGGATTGCCATATATTTTTCCGGGTTTTTTGAATATTGAGAGAAGTAGAGCTTCTTTTGATCAACTCCTATGAAATTTAATAATTTTTCAAATCCCAATCCTCTATAAACAGTTGTAACATTTTTTAGTTCACCTTTTACTAATTCTTTTTTTAGATTCAGAGATCTTATAACTATGTCTAATAAGGTACTAAAAGGCACTTTTAAATCGTTATTGAAAGACACAAGGAGCGATGATTTAGATCTAACTGTTGACATGTCTCCTCTCAGAAATCCGTTTATTAGATCGCATCCTAGAGCTAACCTGTATGTTAGAAACAGATCTTCAATATCATTAAAGGTTTCACACTTCGACAGTTTTTCTTTAAAAGGAATTAGTAGACTGTCGTCAACAGGACGTATTAACCTAGTAAATAAATTTGGATTTTTTTTATCCCCCGGGTATTCCGGGTCAGGTGGAAGTTTTTTAAACGTAAATTTTCCAACCTTTTTTTCTCTTGATTCAATTTCAGCATCTATATCATCCTTAAAATTTTGAACTATACCTTTAAGAAATCTTTCCGTTCTGAAAAATCCAATTATACCTTTGCCTTTTTCTACAGAAAGTGGTTCTTTAACACCAAGTTTTTTCATTAAACTAATATCTTTGGGAGGAATAGGAAATATTTCTTTCATTGACACAATACGAGACATACCTTCTATAAATGTGAACCGAATAGTTTGTATTTCATGTTTTTGAAGAACATCAAGTGTAAAGTCATCGATATCAGAAAAATATTCAGCTTTAATCACCTTATCGGCAATGGGTTTTCGCATAGGTAATTGACTGCTTAATTTAGGTACACCAAATTTTGAGGAATGATCCCACGATGATTCGTAAGACATAAGCAAAATCAATACTTTATAGTAATTGGTAACCTTTCTTTTTTTATACATTTTCAAAACTCCTTTACATTATAAATTTTTTAAATATCTAATTACAGAGATATTTTAGATTTTGTTACAAATAATTATATATTACAAATACATGTTGTCAATAGTTTTTAAATAAATTTATACAATATACACAAACAGGTTTGTCTGTATTGACAAAATAAATCTATGGTATTTTGAAAATATCTATTAAAAAATATTGCATACGAGTGTTATAAATTGTAGGCGAGTTTTTTGTGTGATAAAAAGCTTCCGCTCATAGGGAAGCTCTTTGTTTTTTTGATTTTTTTATTTTGAAATATAAAGTGCGATTGCTGTGCGGTTCGGAAGTTTTAGTATTGTTCCGGGAGTTAATTTGTCTGTAACTTCTATTCCGTTAAAGGTCGAAATTGCAGTGATGTATTTGCTGTCTTTATAATAACTTTCGCATATTGAAGGCACAGTATCGTCTTGCTGGACTATATAATCTTCGTAATCGATGTCGAGTCCTTTAGAAAGCACTATATTTTCCGAAGATGCGTTGTTGTTTTGATTGTCCTGATTTTCAGTGGAAATTGTTTTATCGGATTCATCTTTTGTGTTGCCGTTGTAACTTATTCCTCCTATTGTCACGACGGCGGCTGCTGAATCTGAATTTTGCCCTTCGGTTATTTTGGAATAAACAAGATAAACAAGGCCTACCGCAATAGATAAAGCAAGTGTGTACCTGGAAATTTTACCTATAAGCGGTTTTCTAAGGCTCAGGCGGTATTTAAGGTAGGACATCCACGAGCTTGCTTTTGATATTTTTTCGGCTTTTTTAAGTTCTATGACGAGCGCAGGAATTGAAGTGTAAATTCCTTGTTTGCACTTATCGAGAACTATGTGGAGCTGCTTATTGAAACCGGCTTCGCATTCTGCGGGGAGTGTGCTGAGAATAATATTCCTGATATTTTCAAATATTACATTTATAGATGCACCTCTGTATTTGAAAATATTTTGGAGATTATAGTTTATGTGGATGTTTTTTTCGTCGTCGACTTTTATATTGTCCGCTTCGGTTGCACATCCGAGAATATCAATGGAGGATTTTGTTATGCCATCTGCTTTCATCAGAATCATTTCCAGTATCTTACATCTTTCGTCAAAAGCCGTTGTGCTTATATCTTTACTGTATTTTTCTTTTATGCTCGGGGCTTCTTTGTATTTGAACACGGCGTAAAATTTTTGGTTTTTTACAAAAAAATCAACAAATTCCTTTGGACGATGGTTTGAATTGAAAACGGAAAAAAGCTGTTTAAATAAATACAGGTCGTCTTTATCGTAATTGAATTCATTTAAGATATAAAGGTTATCCAAAGTGTTTTCACCTTTATATGCTATTGAAACAATTATTTTTTCGCTGTGAAACATATTTGCGATTATCACATATTCTGAATTTTTTTTAGAATTGTCCATAATTTTAACCCCGTTCGTTTTGATTGAAAAATAAAACATTTTTTTGGCTCTTGACTCTGTTATTCTATGATAATATACTATATTATACAACTATTATTTGGAATAGTAAACATATATATTTAATTATTTCAAAAAAATATATATTTAATATTCAATTAACTGTTAATTAATGTAATTTGATGTTTGATAAAATTAAGTGTTTGGAGGTACGATTATGAAAAAAAAGTCATCCGATAAGGCTGTTAAAATCAGCACGGAAGCTATTGGTAAGGCGAAGGATTTTTTCGGCAAATCAAAAGTTAAATATTTTTTTCTTGCTGTTTTTGTACTGGTGATTGCTTATCTTGTGCAGTATTTTGTCAATAAACCGAATTTGGGAGCTTTTTTGGGTTCCGACATGGATCCTATGAGCAATGTTTATATTCTCGGTGTTGATAAAAGCAAGGACCAATTTAAAATCACAAAAATTTTGCCCGGCGGTTCCGTTGATTTCAAAATTAATCTTGAAAAGTCCGATGGGGACGTTTCTTATTCGTACAGAAACATTGAAGCGGATTCAAAAGGCAATTTTTATGTTGTAAAAGAAAAAAGAAATCCAAAAGCGGTTGTTGCCGATAAATCTTTGTACCCAATACTTAGCGAATCGGTAATGATGTACGACACAAACGGAAATTACATTAAAGATGTTGTTAATATGGATTTTTCAAAATATGCCAATCCTCCTGTAAGCGGATATATACGCAAAGTTCAGATTGTAGGGCAAAAAATGACGGTAATAGGCGGTCAAAATGACAGCTATGATGTTATAACCGCAAATCCGATTACAGACGAAAGTCCTAAAAAAATAAAAACATTTACCGTATCTCCTCCGACAAACATATCCGATAAATCGGTAAAATGGGTAAGCGATGTAAGTGTGCTTTCCACCGGAAGAGTTTTTTACGCAACGAATAACGGTGAACTTTGGGGCATGAACAACGAAGGTGAGTTCAGGAATTATTCAAGTGCTATTTCGAATTCCCAATTTTTAGTAAATGAAATGAACATCGATTCAAACGATGACATATATTTTAATGATTCTTTGAGCGGAAATTTTTATAAGCTCGATACTAAAAGCGTGGTTTCAAAAGTTATTTATAGTCTTGACAGTGCTCTCGATAGCGCTAAAAGCGTTCTCGTGCGTGACGTGCGTAAAATTAAACTTGTAGAAGACAACAGCTTCTATGCTCCTTCAAAAGCATTTGATAAACCTTTTTATATAAGATTTGGTTCAAGCTCTAAACTCATATCAGATATCAGAGGAAACATATTCCCGTTCGGACTTTTAATCATGGCAGGAGTTTGTTTACTGGCCGTTTTGGGATATTATCTTGTAAAATTTTTAATTCGCTTGGAGATAAGAAGAGTTCCTTTAGCGATTCGAATAATTTCGATGTTTTTACCTGTATTTTTGGTTTCCATGGGTGTTTTAGTATTTATAAATACGAGTGATTCCGTATCGGAATACATGTCGATACTCAAAAGCGAACAGGAAAGAGGAGCAAAAACCGTAGCTGACAATATTGATTCCGGTGAATTTTCAAAACTCGACCATGTTTCAGGATACATGGGAAACGATTATATGAAAATTAAAAAATCAATTGAAACAGGATACAGCGATATTGCTCTTAAAATAGGCGATCGCAGCGACTACTTGGTGACCTACATCGAAAAATACGATAAACTTTACTCTACTATAAATACAAGATACAGTGTGGAGTCTTCTTCATACGATAAACTCAAATATACCGACCCGGATATAATTTCTTCGCATTGCATGCTTGTTGACACGGTTCTCGAACGTGACGAATGCGAAACTTTATATAATATTTGGGATGAGTTTTCAAACAAGAAAAACAAAACCGATTCTTTAGAAGCAACGTTTAGAGATGTTTACGGAAATATAACGGGTTCGTTTGTTGCTCTCAAAGACACCAACGGAAGAGTCGTAGGGTTCGTGGGTAACTATTTGGATTCAAATATTCACAGCTCTAATGAGTTCAAGAGAATATTTAATCATTCCTTGTCGGTTATATTTGTAATTACGGTATTTGTCTTTGCGTATATGTGTTTCTCGGTCAAGTGGTCACTGAGGCCTCTTAAAAAAATCGAAGGTGCGATAAACACCATGGGCAAAGGTCAGTGGAATACCCGTATACAGATTAAATCCAAAGACGAACTTGCCGACATTGCAGGTGCATTTAACTTAATGTCGGAAAAAATAGATAGATACACTTCAAATCTAATAAGGCTTAACAAAGAGTATATAAGATATGTTCCGACGGAAATATTCAGGTTTATGAACAAAGAAAAAATTACTCAAGTTAAACTTCACGACAACAAAATTGTTCATATGAATATAATCTATATAACTTTCAATCTTTCTTACAAAGGTTCGTATGAGTTTAAGAGCGAAAACGAAATTTTTGAAGCTTTAAACAAAACATACAGCGAAATATTTAAAGTTGTGGAAAACAACAACGGAGTAGTGCAGTCGTTTGACGGACTTGACGCGGTAATACTTTTCCCCGAAAGAGCTCAAGATGCTTTTAACGCTTCAATACAGTTCAAAGAAGTAGATGTACACGAGTCTGTTAAAAAGCACATGAATATTACGCTCGGTGCAGGAAACGTATTGATAGGAGTTTCGGGAAACAAAGACAGACGTGGTGTTATTGTCGTATCTGACGAAGTAATGCAGATGTTTAATATAGATACTCAAATTGAAATTGTCGGAGTAAACCACGCCGCAACGAGAGATATCGTAAACAGCCTAAGCGGGGACGAGCCCTATAACTACAGATTTATAGGCAGAGTAGGAAACATTACGGGCGAAGGTTACACTGAAATTTTCGAAGTAATAGATTCTTCCAACAAGTACAGAAGAGACCTCTACGATTCAACTAAGGAAGCTTTTGAAAAAGGTATTCAAAAATATCTTGTTCATGATATTGAAGAAGCACGGCGTATATTTACGGATGTTTTGAGAATAAATGAAAACGATAAAGTAGCTATTTATTACCTCATGAAATGCGAAGAACAGTTGGCCGCACAATCTAGCGAAAAGCTTTCAAAGAAAGGTTTTACGGGATACATTATGTGATTTGTGAGACGGTTAAATTATAAAAATCAAATAACTGTTTGAATTTTAAATTTTTAAAAAGAACGGGATGGGCAGTAGTATGTCAATGATAAGAGATATATTTTCGAGAGTTACAGCAGCTTTACAAGCACAGATGGCGGTAATAAATTCATTTATACTGCAAATTCAAAATCTGGGAACTCGTGCTGCTCAGTTTGTTCAGCAAAAAATACAGAGATTTATTCAAGCAATTTTAAAACCTCCCCGCAGTAAGAAAGATTACTGGAGGATTTTGGGAATATATTTTTCAAGACGTTTTGTCTTAACTTCCGGAATTGTTTTGGGAGTAATCGGATATCTTCTTGTGTATCAGGTTTATCCTTGGGCAGACGGAAAGCTCTGGACGGCAAATATGCGGCTTGATACTCCTAAATATTCAAAATTCAACGGAAAAGCAAGAGTTTATAATACCGATGGAAAGCTTGTCTATGAAGGGCAACTTGAACGAGGTGCTCCAAGCGGCAGCGGCACCCAATATGATTCTAACGGAAACCTGATTTACAAAGGTTCGTTTGCTGCCGGCAAATACAGCGGCGAAGGAGAACTTTACAATTCTTCGGGCGTACTCATCTATTCGGGAGCGTTTTCTAATAATAATTACGACGGTGAAGGAAAACTTTTTAACGACATAGGTAAAGTGATATACGTCGGTAATTTTTCCGTGGGTCAGCGTTCGGGAAAAGGTATAGAATACGACCCCTCAAATCAGCTGAAAAAATACTACGGAGATTTTGCTAACGATGTTCGTAATGGAACAGGCGTTGAATATGAAGAAGACGGCACAAGTATAAAATACGAAGGAGCATTTAAAGACGGAGTATATGGGGGAGGTAAAGGTCAACTTTATTCCGGTGGAAATTTACTTTACTCGGGTGATTTTTCAAACAATCTTTATGATGGCGAGGGCACTCTTTACGATTTAGATACTGGGGCTACACAATATGTTGGAAGCTTTAAAAGCGGTATGTATGACGGAGCGGGAAAACTTTATGATGTGTCTACGTCTGTTGTGATTTATGAAGGAAATTTCTCAAAAGGTAAAAAACAAGGCAACGGTACTTCTTTTGATAAACTCGGGTCTCAAAAGTTTAGTGGTAATTTCAGAGGCGATAGTATTGATTATATTAATTACCTCGGAAAAAGCCCCGACGACGTTAAACTGGAATTCGGTCAGGAAAGTTATCGCGACGAGACTGACGGCAAACTTATAATTACTTATCTTAGCATGGACGCTTCCCTTATTTTCAAAATTGATACCGAAAAGGGAGAATATGTTTGCAATAAGATTATGCTCGGGACAAAAGAGAAGTTTATGGGTCTCGGAGCGCAAAGCAGTGCTGTAGAACGACGTGCGGTTATGGGAGAACCTTTCTCGTCTATAAATTACAGTTGTCCGAAATACTACTCAAAAGTATTTTCGCACTTATCCATAAACATAAACGATATAACTAATGTTCCGACTGATAAATATATAATGGGCAATTATTTCATAAGGTTTTGCTTTAATGGCGGAAGAACCGAGCTTAAATGTATCGAAATAAGCTCTACGAAATAAGGGCTTCAGGGGTGTTTTTATGATTAATGCAGAAGAATTTAATGATAATCTGTTCTTTGTATTTGAAAAGTTGCTGATGAATAAAGAGTTAGCTGAAGAATTTGCAAAGTGCGGAGCCTAGGATGAGCTTTATAATTTTTGTTTGAAAATCAAAGGAGGATACACTAAAGAAGAGTGGAAAAAATTCTCATAAATAGTGTATAGATTGACAATTGATAAAGAAAATGATAAAATATTGTTAGACAATAATTTAGAAGAGATAGGTGGAGGCAATATGGCTAACAATATTGGAAAAAAAGCTCTCTCCTGCACATTAGCGGCACTTACCGCAGCAACCGTGCTGCAATTTGGTTCCGTGAATGTTTCGGCAGCGAACAGTTCTTCTAAACCGAGCGTTTCGGTTTCGAGAAAGTCTTCTTCCGATAAGGAAGGGTTAATCAAGAGATTTTGGGTTAAATTAGGTCTCGTAGCTGCAACAATTTTTGGAGGATTGAGTCTATGCAAATTGATAAAGTCCAGAGAAAACAAAGATAAAGTGCCGACCGAGGAAGGTTCGAAAGATGAAATATCGGATCAATCTTCAGGTGAAAAAGAAAAAGAAACTCCAACTTCGGCAGATTTAAAAGACGCAAAATCAAAAGACAAAACACCTAGCTCGGCTGTAGTAGTTCCTGCAAATTCGGAAGACCAAGCGTCTAGCTCGGATTCAATAACTACGACAGGTTCAGAAGATCAAGCATCTGACTTGAATTCGGTAATTCCTGCAGACACGCCGTTAAATCAAACTTCGGATGATGAAAAAGGAAAAGTGCCAACTAAGGAAAGTACAGAAGGTGAAACGGAGTTAAAATCGCTCAATAAAGGTGAAGAAGTGTTAGCTGTTAAATGTTTACCTAATCTGTCATTGGGATGTTACTGTGGTGCTGTTTCGATGCTTTTGTATAATATTGAAACGTTTAGAGATTTCGTAAATAATTATGAAGGCAAAAACAAATCAGTTTTAGAGTTTAAATATATCTTTGAAGTCATTAAAAACGGACAGGTTGATGAGAAAAAGTTAAAGGAAAGTTATGGAGTTTGTTTTGGATATAACGATGAACAGGGCGATGCTGCTGATTTGTTGAGAAAGGTTAAAGAAGACATTAGAGAGTTTGAATTCCCGGAGATTCACCAGGTACTCACATCTCAGTCCATGACTGGCGGTAGTGAAGGTATTACTCGTTCTATGGAATTTTTAATACAACACGGAGATGAAGGGAGTGCAAATTATGATCGTTTAGTGGAAAAAGCAGAAATAGATAAGTCATTACTTGAACAGCTACGTAAAGTAGTAAAAGGAGAGTTTTCTGGATCTATGGATAAATGTACAGAAGAAAATGTAAACAATAGGATGTATGCAATGATGATCGGTCAAAATGGTATACAGTTTAAGTCTGAATGGCTAGATCCTTTAAAGATTCATCCGGTGGATGGTAGATTTTTGATAAATTGTATTCGTGACGATCGTGCGGATTATATGAAGAGTTTAATGAGATTTAATAATCCTTTTAAAGTTGAACTTGACGGAAAAATTTATTATTTGAATGATTGTATATTGCACAGTGGAACGGATAAATCAGGTCATTATGTTTATTTAAACTTTAATAGTGAAAAGGATTGTTGGCAGGAATTCGATACTATGAAAAGAACTGTAACTGATTTAAAGGATGAAATTGTTGAAGATATGATTAGAGCATACGGTGTTATTTTTGAGTATGTAGAGAAAGTTGACAGGTAACAAATTACAAACAGCATATAAACACGAAAACGCTTAACAGTTTTTTGTTGAGCGTTTTTTTATTGTTAAAATTTGTTTTGTCTATATAAAATAAAATTAATGTTGAAAAACATTAAGAGTTGTGAGAAAATATTACATAATATAGTTTTATTGAGGAGGGCTTGTTTTTTATGGATAAAATTAAGGCTTTTTTGAAAAAATCGAGTAAAAATTTAATATTTATCGCAGTTTTGATGATAACTGCTGCATTTACTGTCTATACTATTACGAAAGCACTTGAAAATGATTCGAATTCTTCATCGTCTTCGTCATCTTCGTCTTCAAATTCAGACGAGGCAGAGCAAAAACTTACCAGCGAAGAAGTGGACAAAATAATAGAAGATTTAAAAATTTCAGGAAGTATCGACAATATTCTTGATAAGCTTGATGAGATAATTCAAAGAGCGAAACTTTCCAATAACACCGCTCTTCAGGAATATGCCACAAACATGAAAACTTATTACGAACTGAAAAAAGAACTTGACAGCGTAAAAAGTTTGATAGAAGCTTCCAAGAAAAAAAATTCAGACATAGCTCAAGTGGATAAACAAGTAACCAGAATTTTATCCGTAGACACTGTAACTGAAGACCTAAAAGGTGCGGTTTCGGATGAGACCATGCTTATTTTGGAGTCACTGAGCAGTGACGACGTCAAGAATTTACAAGAACTTTTGGTAGAAATCGAAAGTTTGATAGATGTTAAAAACATAGAGTCTCTTTCCGTTCAGCAACGCAGTTTGCTTGACGTATTGGTTTTGACAAAAGTTTTGGATGAAGACATGGTAAAAGAGGAACGCATTCACACAGCCCAAGAAGCTTTAAGCGTTGCGGTTACTATTTTGGAGTCATACCAAAAACAAAGT
>CABUYS010000041.1 GCA_902495835.1 uncultured Oscillospiraceae bacterium
AAAATTCACAACAGTGCTTTCGACAAAGCCCGCCCATTTTTGAGGACTTCTTTTTTCTTTCGGTTGCTCATCGGAGAGCATTTTTTTGAGTTCATTAACTGAATTTTCCATTTTAAGACTCCTATGCTAAAGATTTGATGTTATAAAAACAAGTTAATTATAACAAAACAAATTGATTTTTTAAATATGGAAACTCAAATATAACCCTATATTTTTAAAATTTATTGAATGAAAATCGGAACTGTTTAAAACGACAAAATGTATTAATGTACGATATTTTTCATTTATTCGACACATGGTATCAAAAAAACGAACAAATTTTCAATAGCATTTTATCACAAAAATCTTATTCTGCTTTGTGTTAATATGACTAAATTTAAAAACTTTATTGGTGTTTTTTCACATTTATATTGACAATATATCTCGATAATGATATTATGCATACTAAATTATCAATATGAGGTGAAAAAATTGCAAAAATCATCAATATTCAGAAAAATTTTGTCATTTTTGGGATTTATTTTATTCGCGGTATTCAGTGTAGTATTAATCTTAAACATTACGATTATAACAAAAGGAATTATAGATCCAAGCATACCTCCGTCAATACTGGGAATTACTCCTTTGGTGGTTCAAAGCGGTTCAATGAGTGGGACTCAAGACGGACATATCGAAATGGGAGATTTAATATTCAGCGAAAAAGTTGACCCGGATTCTCTTCAAGTCGGAGATGTAATCTCTTATATGCAGGGAAACGTAGTAGTTACACACAGAATAGTTGAGAAAAATTCGAAAAAATCAGGCGAAACAGTGTTCATAACAAAAGGTGATTTAAACAATTCACCCGATAAATCAGAAGTTACATATGACAAGATAGTAGGAAAATATAAAACGAGAGTCGCCAAAGTCGGTGATATGGCAATGTTCTTGCAAACTCCGATAGGAATGGGAATATTTGCGGGAATTCCGCTTTGTTTATTCATTTTATATGACATCATAAGAAATTACATATACAAGAAAAAAGAAAAGAAAAAAAGTGCTGAACTCGAAGAAGAATTAAAAAGTCTTCGCGAAAAAGAAGAAATAAAAAATGAAATTACTCGGCAGCAATAAAAAATCGGTATCCCTTATTCTTCGGTAAGCCACATTGCAGAAGAATAGTGATATATATGAACCAAATAATCGGTTCGAAAATTAAAAATTTTTAGTTATAAAAAGGAGGATAATCCAATGCAGAAACAAAACAAAAGGAAAAGAGGCATAGGTGCGTTATTGGCACTTACATCAATAACAGCTTGCTTGGTAGCAGGCACATTTGCAAAATATACAACAACAGGATCATCAACTGCTTCTGCACGAGTGGCAAAATTCGGTGTTGAAATTGAAGTAGAAGATAAAACTTCATTTTCAACCAGCTATGACCCGTCAAGTGATGGTGCTCAAGAAGCCGGAATATACACCAAAGTTACATCTTCAAACACCGACAAAGTAGTCGCTCCGGGAACAGGAGAAAAAGATGCTATAACCTTTAAAATAAAAGGAACACCTGAATCTGCAGTATCTTTAAAAGCAGGCATAATGCCAGTAGGAGAAAAAGAAAACCCCGAAGAAATATTTTTAGCAAAAGGCCAATACAAAGACTACACGAATGCACCATACACAGGTAATTTCCAAATAGGAGAAGAAGGATATTATCCTGTAGTATTTACCTTGACAGATAAAAGCGATGGCTCAGCCGTTGCGACAGGAAACCTTAGGGAAATAAATACTTACTTATCGAGAACTCTTTCAAAAGAATTTGAACCGAAGGTAGCAATTGACAAAACTTATTCTCTTTCTTGGAAATGGGCGTCGGAAGGACAAGGAGACAATGCAGCTGCTATAGATTCAGCAGATACTTTGCTTGGTAACTTATCAGCAGATAACGCTAAATACATAAAAGGAGCAAAATATACAGGCGCGACGGATACAGCTGGTACCTTCTCTGACCTTACAGATACTGATTATTCAACAAACCTATCTATGGAATTAGTATTAGAAGTTTCTCAGAAAATTAATCCTTCAGCACTTTGATATGAAATACAAAACAGCAGGAACCCCGCTATGTGGCTAGAGGGGTTCTTCTGTGCTTTACATGAACGCTACTCAAGTGCTGCGTCGATGTAAGGCATGGAACAAGCTCGTATTTAGAAAGAAGAAATTTATATGAACATAAAAAAAGCAATAAACAAATGGATTTTCCCCTCATTTTTCGCTTTGTTTATAGTTGAGTGCACACTTCTTCCCTCTATTCTCGGCATGACTCAGTGCACAAACAAAGGAATCCCCGAGCACATTATAACTTACTCTACAGGAAAGCTTGTGTGGGACATAAATACAGAAGTTGATTCTTCCGGAACGGCTAAGCTTTTAATTTTCGAAAACAACTATGGTATACTTGACGGAACAAATGGCACTCCTATAATTCTTCCCGGTATGGACAACAAGTGTTCAGTGCATTTAAATAATTCTACGGAAAGAGATGTTAAATATACCGCCGTTCTTTGCGAAAGAAAATCCGAAAATTTGATATATCTAAAAACACGCATGAATTGCAATAATTCAATCGATTCAAACGATTATACGCTCCCTGAAAGTGCTTCAGACTGTAAAGTTATACGAGCGGTCACAGGTACCTTAGGCAACAAAAAAGTAGAAGATTTTAACGTGGAATGCTTTTGGGATTATCAAGGTCAAAGCGAAGAAACCGTTGAAGGTTCAATTTTAACCGATTTAGACACTATATCAGCTTCTAAAGAAGGCGAAAGCATTTTTATAGGGCTTTACATAACCGTAGAAGACAACGGCAAAACAATATTTCCTCAAACGGGCGACTCTTTCTCGGTTTACACTGTTTACACCGTTTTGATAATAACCAGTGCCCTGTCTTTAGGTGCTTTATGGATTTTACGTAAAAAGAAAAGTGAGGAAAATAATGACGTTCAGTAAATTAAAAAATTTTTTAAACAAAACAATAAATATTTTGATTTTGCTTTTACTATGCATGAATTTATACACAATAATCGCAAGAACCGTATTTCATGTAAAATATCCCACCATAATGGGATATTGCAGTGCAGTTGTAATTTCGGGAAGCATGTCAGGGAGCATAGAAGTTAACGACATGGTTATAACAAAAAAGCAAAACGAATATGAAGTTTCGGATGTTATCATGTTTTTAAATTCAGAAAACGCAGTTACCCACAGAATCACAAAAGTGACCGAAAACGGATACAAAACAAAAGGCGACGCAAACAATTCTGAAGATATAGGCTCACCTGTAAAACCCGAATCAGTTATAGGAAAAGTTATATTTGTTATTCCCAAGATAGGAATAGTCACACAATTTTTTTCCACACCGTTCGGAATGATGTGCCTAATTTTCAGTTTGATTTTATTTATTAAATTGCCTAGCATATTTGAATCAAAAAATAATAAGTCAACCAAAAAGGCGGATGAAATAAATTGAATTTTAAAAAATACAAATCAAATAATTTAGTTTACTTAATTTATCTTTTCATTTTGTCTCTGATGATTTCAGGAGTGACTTTTTCAAAATACGTTTCAAGTACTGTTGCTGAAAATTACGCAAGAGTAATTCGTTTCGGCGAATTATATATAACAAACGGAGCGGATTCCTATGAAGAAGAAAATATTAAAATTGTTCCAGGTGCAGAAATTAAAAAAAATCCAACGGTTAATTTCGACGGAAGTGAAGCACAATCGTGCGTATTTTTGAAAATAAATTCTTCGTACTGGACATATGACAGTACCGACAGAAGCTTTTCTTATATTTCGAATAACAAAAAAATAATCATCTGGAATATCTGCAAAGAGTGGAACTACTTAAAAAATGATGGATCCTGCAATGTTTTTTATATATTCATTCAGCCTAATACAAAATTATCTCAATCTGTCATAAACGACAACAGTATGTACATATCAAAAGAAATTAAAAATTCAGACATTCAATTAATTTCGGAAAATTTAAATTTAAAATTTGGTGCTTTTGCGGTTCAGTGCAGCAATTTTGAAAATGATACAGAGGTTATTCCCACATCAAAAGAGCACGCAGCATTAATATGGGATTTTACTCAAAAATAACAAAAAGGTGCGTGAACAAAAATGTTAAATAAAAGAAAAAAAACACTCTTAATATGTACTTTCACTGCTTTGAGCATTTTTTTTATAAAATTCTTAAATATTGAAAAAGGCAGTAACAATTCCGAGCTGCTGCTTCACATGGAAAATACCGAAACAGAAATTCCAAAAACCGCAACATATGCAGAAACAGATTTAACTTACGGAAGTCTAAAGATAATTCGGGAAAATTCCGACGATGAAAGTAACGGCAATCAGGTTTTCGTTTATAAAATTACAGATATTCAAGATGAAAATAATTGTTTTTACGCTTCAATTATTGGAAACGGCAGCGTAACAATTGAAAAAATTTTATGCCAAGAATACCAAATACAGCAGATAAACGATTGGTCGTGGCGCTACAGTGACGAACCTCAGAATATAACCGTAACCGAAAGCGGAGTAACAGTTACTTTCAGCGGTGCTCCCACTAATGAAAATTTGCTAAACGGAAACGGATCTGCAATTACAAATTCCAAAAAGAGGTGAAGTCAGTAATGAAGTTTAATAAAAAAATTTTATTAGCAGTATTCGGATTTATTTTATTAATATCTTTAGTGAGTCCCTGTATTGCTATTATGATGAAAAATACAGAAGTAACGGAAACTTTTCAAAAAGGAATTGTTTCGTGTGTCGTTCATGAAAGTTTAGATAAAGCGAAAATTTCTCAGACAGACCCCAAAATTTACGGAGACGAAGTAAGCGAAATAACAGTTGAAAACACAGGAAATGTAGGTGCTTACATAAGAGTAAAATTAATATCTTACTGGGAAAATTCTGACGGAAAAATCACTTCAGAGCTTTCAGAAATCCCAGCTTTAAATTTGGATACCCAAAACTGGATAAAAGGTTCAGAAAACACTTATTATTTCAAATCAGTCCTAAAACCGGGACAAAACACCCCTTCCCTATGTGAAGCATTTGCACTCAAAAGCAAAAAATCAGAAAATGACACAAACATTTATCAAGTTGTACAAATAATTCCGGAAGCTATACAATCAGAACTACAAAGTGAAATTTCAAAAGTTTGGAATGTAAACTTTTCAAATAATAATATTTCATCGATAAAATCATAATTTTTACTGCTATAAAATTGACCGATGTCTAGGTAAATTAGTGACTGTTTCTCGTGCGTAACAGTGTGATTACAAAAATCACCATATTAAAACCATTAAAATATTATCTCTAATAAAATTAAAGTATTTTTAAAATCATAACCACGCATAAAATACATTGTATGTAAAGCTCTGTAAGAACGTAAAAGTGCCAGCCATCTCAAAACGGTTGACTTTCAGTTCAAACCAAAGAGGACGGATTATTTGCTATTTCCAAAAAGTCTTACTTAGTTTTAAGTTTACCCATAACTTAATATTTTTTCCGCTATCTAATATATTTTCATATTGTTTCAGTGTTTAATTCTATTTTACTGATATAAATAATACCCTTCTGCTCGAAAACGTCTGATTTTAAATTCGTTCTTTAAGTTTAAATAACTTTCAAATATCATCACCACGCTTTTTAATATTTAATAATTTGCAGTACACTGTATTTTTACTCTATTGATAACAGTAATTGTATATAATTAAACATCATACACTTTTATGCTAGCTCTATTCCTTTTCACTACAAATCTTTTACTATTTTCCTCGTATTGCAACGTATTAATACGATATTTGCCTTAATCCTTTGCTGTGTGATAAACTTTGCGTCATAAACAACACCCGTATTTTATTTTGATAACTTAAACTTCATCATTATAATAGAAAAAGGAATCATTTTACTTAAAATTTAACCTCACATGCATATCACGCGGTTTTTGAAGCACACTTTAATTATTTCAGTAAAAAACTCGAAGCTGTGTTCCGTCCCACAGTTTCGAGTTTAAATTATAATATAATCGCAAATGTATATTTATTAGCAAACTATCGTATCGGATTCAACAGCCTTTTTGCACGTTCTACCGAGATACAAAGCTATGAAAAACCATATTGCTACGAATACAAATCCCATACCGCATGTAAGGAAACGGTACACTGCAGCACCCAGAGGTTTATATAACATATTTATACCTGCTCCGCATTCTTTTGAAAAACGAGAACCGAAGGTTTCAATCCAGGCCTGAGCTTTGGATTTTGCATCGCGGCTGGTAGGTATATACAGTTGTTTAAGTGCAGGTCCGCTTAAAGCATAGGTTATAGCTTTTGATGCAATCATCAAACAAAACAGGAAGCTCAAACTGTTAATGCTTAAAAATCCGAAAATAGCTAATCCAAACAACACAGGAACTGTTGAAAGAGCTACAGCTATTCCCAAACGTTTTGTAATATTGCTTATTCCCAAAAGCAGGAATATAAGAGTAACAAGAGTTGCACACGAACCATACACGGCAATATAACGAGTAAACTCGACTCCGGAATACACTTGTGCGGCTGAAATTTGAAAATTAAAGTCAAATACGGTAACTATAAATTCTAAGAAAAAGTTAACCGCAAACATACCCAGCAAATATTTGTGAGTAAAGAGAAGTTTCAAACCTTCAACAAAACCTGTTTTTTCTTTTTTGGACTTTTCTTTATTAACCGAAACAAGCAAATCTTTCGGAGTTTTTTTCAATAAACCGGATACAAGCGGCCCTATAAGGAAAGTAAGTAAGACCAATATTATAATGGAAAGAGCGTCAGATTTTATTCCTAAATTTACAGGTAAGGTGATGATTAAAAGCGGAGCAACGATTCCGCCAAATTGAGCAAACATATAAATTAACGGAAATCCTTGTTTGGCCGATTTTGACTCCGTAATTTCAGTGGCAAAAGACCAGAAAAGAGCGACTACCAAAGAACCAAAGCTTTCAACGAAGAAATACCAGAAATATCCTAAAACCATTGTCCATGTTGAGGGAGCAACAAGATTGCTTTGAAACGCCCATATAAATCCTGCATACAAAAGCATTATAGAGCCGTAAAACACCGGCGGTAAATATGACAACAATTTAGATTTTGAAAACACATCAAGAAGTTTAGTATAAAGAGCTACGCAAGGAATCATAAGTATAAGAGAAACTGTTTTGGCATAAGGTTGATATTCTGCACCTACCAACTGATTGAAAAGAGAACTTTTCAGAGGTCTCATCGTCCAGTATATTCCTATGATGAACATAAGAATCATTCCCATGCGAAGGAATTTTTTAAATTCTCTTTCCTCAAATTCGCCAAAATTAAACTTTAAAATTGACATTAAAAATTTTGTCACGAAAGATACCTCCTAAACTAAAATATTTGATGACCGTAAAGTTATAGATCGGATATAACTTTAATTTTATTGTAACATTAATTAAAAGATTTTTCAAGCATTTTAAGGCTTTTCTCAATATTTTAACAAATTTATTTGAACAATTTATGCATATGCACCATTTTGCTTTTATTTAAAAACGATGTTGAAGAAAATCCCCCTCAACACCGCTTTATGTTTTCGTAATAAAATAATAACTAATCAAATAAATTCCTACCAATATTTTATTTTGATACTCCTGTTACTTTTGTATCCTTAAATTCCTCTCCATACTTACCGTATGTTTCTTTAGGAATTTTCAAATTTTTCAAATTTTTACATCCCTTAAATGCACCTTTTCCAATTACCTTTAATTTCGGAGCTTTTACATGATTTAACTTTGAGCAATTAAGAAATACAGAATTACCCAAATTTTCCAAATTAGGAGCAATTACCTTTTCTAACTTATTACATTTATAAAAAGCCCCTTCATTAACGGTTTTAACTCCTTTCATCTCTATACATTTTAAATTCTTAAATCCTCCAAACCAATCTCCGGGAACTTCATTTATATCGGGTTCCAGTACAATTTTTTTAAAATCTTTTTCATTTATTTTGCTAAGAGCACTATCGCTCATATCCTCGCGATTTTCGAGCACCAAAATACCTTTTTCTTCAAATTTCATATTTCTACACTCCAATCTAAATCATATAATTATTTTCATGTCCTAACATCAGGTACACTCGTAGTTATATAATATATCATATAATTTGTCAATACATTTTTTGATTTTTGTGAAATAGCAATAAATAGGCGTGATTAAAAGTATTGCCTGTTTTATATTGTGCATAAATGATATATTTTGCACATATTACAAAATTAAATTGTTTATACAATTATTTGTTAAGGAGTTTTGATTTAAACTTTACATATATATTGTGCAACTTTTTTAAATTTACGTAAAAAAATCGAGTATAAACTTCCTCCAGAAATTTATACCCGATTCTCTGCTAGAACTTTAATCTTTAACTGAATCGCTTAAAATAATTTTTATATTATTTTCCCCCAAGCTTTCCACTGTACGCCCGTCAATACGCAAATCACGCTGCAATGCTGCAGAAGCAATTTCTATCAGTGCTGTCGTTACGGGCGTTTTTACATTAAAATATTTGCCGAGCGACTCCAGCATAACAAGTCCTTGAGGAACATCTTCGGAAATATATCTGGAATCAACAACAGTCGGCCCCGGAACAGCTGTGGGCATAGACGCATACCACATAAACACTTCTTTTGCACTACGCTTATCATTGGGACTATTGCGAATTTTACATGCTTCTACATATGGCAGCCTTTCATATCCCATTTTTTCAAGTATATCCATTTTTTCTTTATCTAATTTTTCTAAGATATTCCAAACGCTTGGAGTGAAAACTTCGTGATACATTACATAGTCGCCGTGAGTTTTTTCAATTCGCGGAATACTCATTATTGCTCCTACCGTGTGAACTATTAAATTAGGATTATGTAATCCCGCTTCGGCAACCGACGACAAATACGAAAACTGAAAACCTATTTTATTAAGTACAGATGAGGCTTCTTCTTTTTTTCTTGACGGAAATATACCAATAGGATTGTTTTTATTTCTAAATGAAACCGTTACCACTCCGGGACTTGTAATTCTGCAATCTATAAATGAACTTTCGGCCTCGGCCAATATTATATCTTTTCTTACTCCGTGCTTTAAAGCAAAAGCTGTAGACATATATCCGGGATTAAACAAAAGTATTTGGCCATCTTTAAGATAAGGAATTATTCTTTTTATAAGACTTTCGTGATACTGAGATTGAATATATATTATGATTACTTCGGAATCAGAAATTGAAGACAAATCTGTCGTGACTTTTTTAATCGATGTTTCTTTTGTTATTCCGTTTTCGATTAAAGATATTTTTCCGTTATTTTCAAGTAAATATTTAAAATTTTCATTGTGAATGGAATTTGAAGTTTTTACAAGTGTTACCTCATGCCCTTTTAAAGACATATCCGCCGCTACTGCACATCCTCCGTTACCTGCTCCTAATACGGATATATTCATTTACATTCTCTCCTTTATATATTTGATTAATATACAAACATTATATATTGAAAACAAATGTAATTAAATATATAAAAGTATAAAATTTATCATAAATATACATTTTTGCGTTGTCGAGTTTTGACATATACAATTAAAAATATTGCTAATAAACTCTTTTTTACATACAATAAATACCAATTAAGAGGTATTTTAGTTTCGGGCATAATCCTAAATACTAATTAATTTATTTACCGGCATGACAAGTCATGAATTTATTACTTACTACATTTAAAAGATTTTTTAGGTAAAATAAACTTAGCTGCTCATTTTTTCTATCATGTTTTAAATGATTTTCATATATTCATTTATCAATTTTGTATTTTTACCTACTATGTATAAGTAACATCCTTTGCACTAAAAATTTCTACTCTTGTATACGAATTTTATATTTCTAAATCTCTGAAATATCATTAAACTGCTTTTTCCTCTTGTTATGTGATAAACTATTTGTTCAACTCACCTTGAATGCCGTCATTTTTGATTTTTCTTTAGCAATTTACAAACCACTAATTTACTTTACATCAAAAATTTTTTTCGATTATTACATCATTTAAACCACACTCATCAGTGCGGCTATTGCGTAGTTTTTTTACACAGTAAACATCGTATTTCTTTAACAGGCGAAGACCTGCTTTGCTAGTTACCACTGAAGAAGACTGAAACAATCTCACACTTACGAAGGATTTATAGTGAAGGCAGAAGTTGTCCCGACCATGTACATATGCTTTTAGAGATACCGCCAAAGATAAGCATATCAAGTTTTATGGGATTTCTAAAAGAAAAAATTAGTTTGACGATATATGTCTTAAATTCAAATATAGGAACCGAAAATTTTGGTATAGAGAATATTATGTAGATACGGCAGGAAAAAATGCAGTAAAAATAAAGAAATACATCAAAAATCAGTTAAAATAAGATGAATTCGGAGAACAGCTAACTATATACCTATTTACGGATAGCAATTAACGAATTCTTCTTTCCATTTACATAGCTCTATTAGCATTGCTCCTACTTCTAATCTTTTTCCCACATAAAACGCTTTCTTTAATATATTTCGGTGAAAACACTTGACTAGTAAGTATTAATTGTGTAATATTCATTTGAAATAAAAATATAAA
>CABUYS010000042.1 GCA_902495835.1 uncultured Oscillospiraceae bacterium
ACATTCAGGCTCTGATACTTCACCGCGCTCTCAAGAATCTCCAAGCTCATCTGACTCTTCGCCGTCTGAAGAACGCTCAGACTCTGATACTTCACCGCGCTCTCAAGAATCATCGAATTCATCTAGTTCTTCATCATCTGAAGGATGCCCATGCTTGTGCCCTCGCGCTGTGCGTTGTGATCCGGAACATTCAGAATCATCTGGTTCTTTACCGTCTGAAAAATTGCATCCTGCAAATTTGAGTAAATTTCAAGGACCTCCAGAATTATTATATTTTCTTAATTCTACAAAACAAAACAATTCACCGCATGATTGTGAATCTCAAAAACAACCTATTGTCTCATCCGACGGAAAAGTTAGTTCTCCTACGACAGCTCAAAACTTAACCCCAGAATTAGAGGAACGAAACTTAGTTATGGATTACATGATTGAAAACATCTCTTCTCATATGGCCGATAGAGCTACGATAGCACGCCAAAGAATCAAGTGTTATATTAAAGATTTATTTTCAAATAAAAGTTTATACAACCAATTAAGTCCTGAACTTTTAGTAACCGTTATGTGTTACTGGGATAGAATAAACTATGTAAAATTAATTCGTGATACCAAGGATGAAAAAAATGAATTAGATAGATTTTATTATACTCTTATAACTTTGTTTTTTCTTGCGGATAAACATATAAGAGATGATTTACGTGACGATACTATACTTCAAAAATGGACATGGATTAGTTTAATACCACTAACTCAATTAAAGCATTACAGAAAAATTTTATTGGAAAACCTTAATAATCGTTTGGATATTTCCCAAGAAGATTATTTATATTACGAAAAAATTTTAAGGTCTTGCCCATAATCCAAAACATTTTGAAATTAATTTTATTACAATGAATATATAACTATTCGGCATAGTTTTTTATATAATAAAACGCTTCCTGCAGACTATTGTGTCTTGAAAGGAAGCGATTTTTTGTGCATAGAAAACAATGCGAAAGCCCGCGTGGTTCGGTGGTAACTTAAACGATATAAGAACAGAATAAAAATTCCTTGTGATGTAAAGTAGATTAGCGATTTGAAAACTCCTAAAAGTTAAATCAAAAGGAGGACATTAAAATAAGTGGCACATAGGTTCATTACATACATAGTGAAATTACAGATATCATATGGTATTTACGGTCGAATATTTTATGAATATAAAAAATAGGAGCTATATTTAGAAAATAAATAAAATGAATTGGGAAAACAGTTAACATTTAATAATATAAACAGCAATCAACGATTCCTTCACAAGTCTAAGGCTCTATCAGCCTCCTTTAGAGAAGGCTAGTGGTACAGAAGCTTCCACCCGATAAAGAAATACCCCCAGCTAGGCTGGGGGATGTTTATTAATTTCCGTATTATTTAATTTTTTAGTATTTTTATTTTGAAAGTTTTTCGGATTTTTTCATATTTTCCATATATTCTTCAAGTTCTGACTTTATAACCGTAACTCTCGGGCCAAAAACCACCTGTATTCCTGTGCCTTTTTTTATGACTCCTGCACATCCGCTTTGTTTAAGAATAGACTCATCAACTTTTTCAGGGTCAACTACCTTTATTCTTAAACGCGTCGCACAGCAATCGAGACTTTCGATATTTTCAATTCCTCCTACACCCTCAACGATGAATTCGGAAGCATTTTCTTTTTTGGTAGCTTCGTAATCTTTTTTGGTATATAACTTAGATTCTATTTCGTCTTCTTCTCGTCCGGGAGTCATAAGATTGAATTTCTCAATTGCAAATTTGAAAAGGAAATAATACACAGCTGCATAGACAAGTCCTACAGGAATGATGTAAATCCAATTTGTTTTTTCATTTCCCTGAAGTATTCCAAAGAGGAATAAATCAATAAGTCCGCCGGAAAAAGTCATTCCAACCGCAACTTTAAGTATATGCATAATCATAAACGAAAGACCTGCAAACACGCAGTGAACGGCATATAAAATCGGAGCTACAAATAAAAATGTAAATTCTATAGGTTCAGTAATACCTGTTATCATTGAAGTAAGAGCTGCCGAAAACAACAATCCGCCGACAACTTTTTTCTTTGAAGGTTTCGCCGTTGTATAAATTGCCAAAGCTGCTGCAGGGAGTCCAAAAATCATAAATGGGAATTTTCCCGTCATAAATCTTGCTGCGTTGACGCTGAAGTGTTTAACCGATGAAGAAGCAAGTTCCGCAAAAAATATGTTTTGAGCTCCCGTTACGTAAATTCCGTCCACAACGGCAGTTCCGCCGAGTCCTGTATACCAGAAAGGAGTATAAAAAACGTGATGCAGTCCAAACGGTATAAGAGCTCTTTCTATAAGGCCATAGACAAACGTTCCTGCGTAATTCGACGCCGTAACAAGACTACCCAGTCCATACATTCCCTCTTGAACATATGGCCAAATGAAGAACATCAAAACGCCTACAAAAATATAAGCAACGGTTGATACTATAGGAACAAATCTTATTCCGCCAAAGAAAGAAATTACATTCGGAAGTTTAATCTTGTAAAATTTGTTATGAAGATAAGCTACGCCTAAACCTACCAGTATTCCTCCGAAAACACCCATTTGCAAAGATTCTATTCCGCATACGGATGTAAGCGTTCCTTCGAGCATTGCCCCGGGTTCAAGCTTTCCTGTGAGCTCGAGCAGCGAATGAATTGTTTCATGCATAATGAAGAATGCTATTGCCGAAGAAAGAGCTGCAGCTCCTTTTTCTTTATGAGCCATTCCTAAAGCTATTCCTATGGCAAATATAATCGGCAAATTCGCAAATATGATATCACCTGTGTTTTTCATTACAACCAATACGAAATTTAAAAACGTACCACTACCGAGAAGCCACTCCAAACCGTATGAGCTTATCATTTGAGGATTGGAAAACGACGCTCCTATTCCCAGCAAAAGTCCCGCAACCGGCAAAAGTGCAATGGGAAACATAAAAGACTGACCTACACGTTGCAGCAAACTGAACGCAGAATTTTTGTTACTCAAACCAATCACCGCTTTCAATATTTTTTATTTAATCTTCAAATTTAGTATATGCAATTATATTTGTTTCTCCGGCTTTTGCTTGGCAAGGAATATAATTAATGTCTTTTATCGAATTCATATTCGTGACAAGCAATGCGGTATATGTAGAATATCCGTTTTCTTCGATAAGATTTATGTCGGCTTCTCCGATAGGCTCTCCGGCTTTAACTTTTTGACCTACTTTTACAAAGTATTTAAAGCCTTTTCCTTTCATGCCTATCGTATCCACCCCGATATGAATTAAAATATCAAGGCCATCATCGGATTTGATGCAATATACGTGACCTGCGTCAGCAAGCTGTACTATTTCTCCGTCTACGGGTGACACCACAATATTTTCTTCGGGAACTATTGCCGCTCCGTCGCCTAAAATTTTCTCTGAAAATACTTCATCTGGAATTTCTCTGAGGGAAGTTATTCTTCCGGTTTGAGGCGAAATTATAAATTTTTCATTATCCTTATCTTTTAGTTTATTATCTTTAAAAAATCCAAACAACAAATACATCTCCTTAAAAAAATACGGAATTATAATTTATTAAAAATCAATTATCTTGTCTCGAATCTTGCCGACATTTGTTTCAGTGACCTTTTTACGAATATCTAACACCGATGACGGTGAAACGGAAAGTTCATCAACTCCTATAGACAAAAACATTTCGGTAAGAGATTCGTCAGAAGCCAATTCACCGCATATACCTGCCCATATTCCGTTTTTATGAGCATTATCCACCACAGTTTTTATAAGCCTTAGAACCGCCTTGTGATGAGTGTTAAGCGATTTTTTGATCTTACCGTTTTGCCTGTCTATCGCCAAAGTATATTGAGTAAGATCATTTGTGCCTATACTGAAAAAATCAACCTTTGAAGCAAGTTCATCACTGATTATTGCTGCGGCAGGGGTTTCTATCATAATTCCCATGGGAACATTTTCGGAAAACTTAATATTACGGTCAATAAGGTCTTTTTTTGCGATTTCAATATACTTTTTGATTTCATCAATTTCTTCGGATGATATAATCATCGGAAACATTATTGAAATATTTCCAAACGCCGAAGCTCTGTAAATAGCTTTCAACTGAGTCATAAATATATCGGGGTTGTCAAGACAAACCCTTATACCGCGGTATCCAAGTGCCGGGTTTTCTTCACGAGAAAAATTAAAATAAGTAACATATTTATCCGAACCTATATCAATGGTTCTTATTATTACTCTTTTATCCCCCATTTTTTGAGCTATATCTTTATAAACTTCAAACTGTTCGTCTTCGGTGGGAAAAAATTCTTTGTCAAGATATAAAAACTCACTCCTGAAAAGCCCTATTCCACCCGCATCGTTTTCTAAAACTTCGTCTATTTCTTTCGGATTATTCAGGTTTGCGTAAATATCAATTCTTTTTCCGTCAAGCGTAACGTTATCTTTGCCTTTTAGATATTTCAGCAGTTCACGCCTTTTATCAAGAGTTTTCTTTTTCTCTGAAAAACGTTTTTGTGTTTCTTCGTCGGGGTCAATATAAACCGTACCTGAAAAACTGTCGATTATTACATCTTTACCGCTGTATTCCGGTTTTAATTCCCCTTCGATATTAATCACAGACGGAATTTTAAGAACTTTTGAAATTATTGCGGCGTGAGAACACTCCGACCCTTTTGAAAGTATTACTCCCTTAACGGTGTGCTTGTTCAGGGAAGACACTTCGCTTGGAGTTAAATCCTCGGCACTTATTATGATGTGACTTTTACTGTTATCTAAATTTTCTTTACAGCCGCTCAAACAATTTATAATTCTTTCCGAAATATCTTTTACGTCCGAAGCTTTTTGCTTCATATATTCGTCGTCCATATCGGAAAAAATCTTAGAAAATTTACGTGATGTCTCCCAAACGGCATATTCTGCATTTAAATTTTCCGATTTTATTATTTCAACAATGGTATTTTCGTAATCTTTATCTCGAATCATCATTTCGTGAACAGCAAAAATTTCCGCTTCTACAGCTCCGAACTGACTTAACGATTTTTCGTATAAATTTCTTATCTGTTTAACGGCTGCATCTCGTGCTTTGCGATATCTGTCAATTTCGTTTTCCGAATCGGTAACACTGTGTTTGTTAACAGTTTCACAATTTTTTTGACTGATTGAAAGCGTTCCGAAAGCTATATCCTGAAAAACACCGTTTCCTTTTAAAACAATCATACAATTATCGCTTTCTCCTTTTTAACAATATTAAAGGCAGGTACAAAAATTTATTCCTATTAAATTAATCTTCTTAAATCAATCTTTGTAATGTTAAAAATCATTATGTTTAATTATCGGTAAAATTTTTCTCAATATTTTGAGATGTTTGATCGGTAATTTCTTTTCGCACATCGTTATTAATTTCGTCATCGCTTTCACTGTCGTCATTAATAACTTTGTTATTATTTTTGCATGATAAAAAGTTATTTTCGAAAAATTCTTTCACTGCAAGGATTGCATCTTCTTCATCTACGCCTTCGCAGTTAACCGTAACTTTATCTCCTTGTTTAATTCCAAGGCCCATAAGAGCAAACAGTCCCTTGGCGCTTGCCGACTGATTACCTTTGGTAACTGTAATATTCGAGTCAAACCCTCCTGCGACGTTCACAAGTTTCCCGGCAGGACGAGCATGTAAACCGTTTTCTTTTTCTATTCTTATTTGAAATTCTTCCATACTAATAAATTTGGCAAACTTTTTTGAAACCTCAATTTTACTTATAACATAAAATAGTATAGTAAAAGTTTACCTTCTACCTTTCCATTAATTTTTAAATCTGACTTATAAAATTGTACCACAATCCATTTTGTCAGAAAACAGACATATTCAAAAATTCAGTTTTAATATAAAATCACTTAAAATTCGCCTATTGTCGCCCATATTATCACCTACTTGCTTCAAAAAGTCAATATCAAAAATATTAATCTTAATTAAAAATTGGTATCTTTACGCTCTATGTTCAAAAAATAACCGTGACAATTGACGATCTAAGAGTCAACAAATCGATTTTAAATAACATTATACAATAAAAAAATCAGATAGTTCACCCCAAATTTACTTTTATTTGGTATAATTAATTATATAACCAAGTTTAGATAATTTATATTATCCACATGAAAAAATATGAATAAAATTTACATCTTAAAGGAGAGATTATATGACTGACAATAAAAGCATACTTGAATGGGTAGACAAAATTAAACAAATTGTGACTCCCGATAAAATAGTCTGGATAGACGGATCCGAAGAACAACTTGAAAGCCTCCGTCAGAAAGCTTGCAAAACAGGCGAAATGATTAAACTCAACAGCGAAAAACTTCCGGGATGTTATCTTCACAGAACAAATCCTAATGACGTCGCAAGAACAGAAAGCAGAACCTTTATATGCACAAAAACACGCGACGAAGCAGGACCTACCAACAACTGGTGGGAACCAGAGTATGCATACGAAAAACTTTACGGCATAGCAAAAAACAGCTATAAAGGAAAAACTATGTATATTATCCCCTATTCTATGGGAATGCTTGAATCTGAGTTTTCAAAAATAGGAGTCGAAATCACGGATTCAATTTACACCGTACTTAACATGGCGATAATGACAAGAATAGGAAAAAAAGTTTTGGATTACCTCGGCAACAGTGAAAAATGGGTTAAAGGCCTTCACTGTTCGTGCGATGTAGATGAAGAAAAAAGATATGTATGTCATTTCCCTCAAGACAATTCAATAATATCAGTAAATTCCGCATACGGCGGAAACGTTTTGCTGGGTAAAAAATGTTTCGCCTTGAGAATTGCTTCATTTTTAGGTAGAAAAGAAAAATGGCTTGCCGAACACATGCTCATTTTGGGAATTCAAAAACCTAATGGTGAAACCAAATATATTTGTGCGGCATTTCCTTCGGCTTGCGGAAAAACCAATCTTGCAATGCTTATTCCGCCCGAAATATATCGTAAAAAAGGATATAAAATTTGGTGCGTTGGAGATGACATCGCATGGTTAAGAATCGGCAAAGACGGCAGACTTTGGGCAATAAATCCCGAAAACGGATTTTTCGGCGTAGCTCCGGGAACGAGCAAAAAATCTAATCCAAATGCTTTGGCGTCAACTTCTTCTAATACAATATTTACTAATGTGGTTCAGAATTTGGATGATAACACGGTATGGTGGGAAGGCTTGGACAAAAATCCACCCGAAAATGCAATAGACTGGAAAGGCAACCCCTGGAACGGCAAAAAATCAAGTGAAAAAGGAGCTCATCCAAACAGCAGATTCACTTCTCCCGCAAAAAATTGCCCTTGCTTAAGCCCTGAATTTGACAACCCTGAAGGAGTTCCGATTTCAGCTATAATTTTCGGAGGAAGAAGAGCTCAAACCACTCCGTTGGTGTACGAAACTTTCGATTGGAATCACGGCGTATTTACAGGTTCTTCCATTTCGTCAGAAAGCACCGCCGCGTCTACGGGAAAAATAGGAGTATTAACACACAATCCAATGGCTATGATGCCTTTTTGCGGATACAACATGGGAGATTATTTCTCTCACTGGATAGAAATGGGTAAACTACTCGGAGAAAATGCTCCTAAAATATTCAGCGTAAACTGGTTCCGAACTGACGAAAACGGCAAGTTTATGTGGCCCGGATTTGGAGATAATATAAGAGTCTTGGAATGGATTCTAAACAGATGCGAAAACAGTGCAAATGCTAAAAAAACACCTATCGGGTACATTCCTTACGCTGAAGATATAAATCTGGAAGAAACTTCCGTTTCTGAAAAATCTCTGGAAAAATTACTGGAAATAGATACTGATTTATGGAAAAAAGAATCCGATAATATAGAAGAATTCTACAAAATATTTAAAGAACATCTTCCCGATGAATTAAAGAAAGAGCTTACAAATTTAAAAAATCGCTTAGATAAATAATTACAAAATTATTGATTTTTCGACAACTATATTTTATAATTTAAAATTGTTAAAAACTTAGAAAAATAAAGATTACGGCAGTTGAAACCTAAGGGGGATTAATGAAAAATACATCCGGAAGAAATTCCCGAAGATATTCTGAAAATAACAGAAAATATGTAAAAAAAGAATATATAGATATTTACAGTAACGATTCAAATAAACACCAAGAATATGTCGATATATACTCATCGGAAAGAAAAAGAGAAAAGAAAAAATCGTCAAATATCTCCATACTTAAAATAGTGTACTTTAGCTTTTTTGTGATTTTGGGAATAGTGGGAGGAATGATGATTTATGCGTATAACACTCTTCATTCTTTCAATTACGATGACCTTGGAGAAGGCGACAACAAAAAAACTGAAATATCTTACGACAACGACGGCGATGAGCTCATAAATGACAACATGATACTTAACATCATGCTGATCGGAAGCGATTCAATGTCGACAGGAGACCACGGGCGAAGCGATTCTCTCATGGTTTTATCACTGGATTTAAGACATAAAAAGATTAAGGTGACCTCCCTTATGCGTGACATATGGGTTAAAATTCCGGGCCAAGGGAATGATAGATTAAACGCTGCGTATGCTTACGGCGGTCCAAAACTTACAATAGAAACCATAGAAAAAAACTTCGGAATTTATATTGACAGATATGCTATAGTAGACTTTGAAGGTTTTTCCAACATAATAGATGCTCTTGGAGGCATTGATTTGGAACTTAGCTCTGCGGAATGTGCCTATATAAATAAATATTCGGGCGATAAACATACTTTAAAAGGCTCGGGGATGAAACATTTAACCGGATTGCAAGCACTCCATTATTCCCGTGACCGCAACAGTATAGGTTCAGATTACGACAGGACCACTCGTCAAAGAAACGTAATAAAAGCTATTGTTTCAACACTTAAAACAGCAAATTTGGCTCAAATCACAGAACTGATTTCTACCGTAGGACCTATGGTAACCACGAATTTCAAAACCGCGGAAATAAGCAGACTTGCAACCAAATCTTTGTCATATCTAAACTATAATTTGGAAGAGTTTCGTCTACCGACAAATGATAATGTAAGAAATGAAACATATTCTCAAAAAATGGTGTTAGTAATAAATGATATGAATAAGGCCAAAGCGGATTTGTCCAATTTTATATACGAAAATAATAATAATTAATAAATTAAACCCTTCTTTCTAAAGCTGTTAGAGCTTCAAAGGAGGGTTTATTAATTTAAAGTTTTTTATTAGTGTAAATAAATATCACAATCTAAAAATATAAGTACAACTCTAATTATTTTAAACGATTTAATAAAATATAGCACAGAGAAAGAAACAAAGTTACGATATATATAAAAATTACCGACGTATAATTATGTTCTCCGATTCCAACAAATAAAAAACTGTCAAATAAAATCATTATCGATATACAAGAATATTTAGCAATTAAAACTGCATTAACTTCCACATTTTTTGTAATATTATTAAAATACAAAGTATTAAAAAGTAATCCCAGTCCAAGTGTTAAAAACGTCAAAAATACATGAATTGATTCGGAATCATAAAAAACAGCTAAAAGACCTACGATCAAAAAACTCTCTATTGAAATAATTAAATATAAAATTTTAATTAATTTATAAATTTTCTTCGCGTTATTATTAATAAAATTAAGCATAATTTAGTTCTTCTTTCTATTAAACTAATTCGATAAAATTATACCATCGCATTATTAAGAGTACAATCTAGCATTACTTTCAGTAATATGAAGCTATATTTGAAAAATAATAGCCATATTCAAAAAAATATAAATATATAGTAAATGATTTAGTTACTTTATATTTAATTTACAAACACATACTGGGCATTTAGAGTCTTTCCAGTTTAACCGAGTAATTTTTGGTACACTAAAGATCCACCCATATAGCGGTTAGTGTTTCTCTTTCGGGCATAGCCCTAATACTACTGGCAAGCCACAAGTAGCTTACTTGCCAGCCCGACAGCTCTGCACTTATTACTTGCTACCCTTTAAAAGGGTCTTTTAGATTAAATAAACTTAATTATTCACTTTCTCGATCTTGTTTTAACTGGTTTTTTATGTATTCCTCTATTTTTGCATTTTTTCTGCCTTGTCCACATAATAACATTTGCACTAAATTTATCGATTCCTATATGCAAATTTCATGTTTACAAACCTCTGAAATATCATTAAACTGTTTTTTCCTTTAGAAGTTTTCAGATTGCCGGTTTAAAATAAATTTTTGTATTTATTATATTTATTACACCGCTTAAGCTTTACTGAACCACGCGGACTTTCGCGTGATTTTTTAAATATAAAAAATTTTGTATAAGGCACATTTAATGAGGCAGATTGTTTTTAATACAAACATCTTTACACACAATAAAATTAAAAAATCCATTAGACAAACCAAAGTTTTCGTTTCATGGAAACATGGTAAAGCGAACCACCTCAAATCCAAACCCTACTCTACATGATAAAATCAAAACTATATCAAATAAATTCAAGTGTTTATACAGTAGAATATGATAAAAATTTACTCTTCAAATTCAAACTGAAAAGGTTCTAATAATATTCCTGTACTGAAATAAATTCCTCCCAATTCGAA
>CABUYS010000043.1 GCA_902495835.1 uncultured Oscillospiraceae bacterium
AAACATGGCAAAATTCGCCCAAATTCAAAGATTTAACTCCGAAAACAGACTACAATTTCGTCTACAGATTTAAAGACAGCGAACTTCGCTGCGCCTCCAATACGAGCGATGCAATGAAAATATCCACAAAAGACTCCGCTCCTGCCGCGCCTAATAGCCCGAAAGTTAAGAGGCGTACCAATCACGAAATAACACTGGAAGGCAACGAACTTCTGGAATTTTCTAAAGATAACGGAAAAACATGGCAGTCTTCTCCTGTTTTTTCGAACTTAAAGGGAAGTACAAAATGTGAATTTGTTTCAAGAGTTAAAGAAAATGACGACCATGTCGCGGGACTTGTAAGTAAGCCTACCAAAACTTCGACAAGAAATTGGCTTACGCATTTGATAGTTAATCGTTTGCTCGGTGATTAATTAAGTAAAATTCACTTTTATGCGAAAAAAGTCGATTAAATAAATTTATATGATCGTACGGAAAGGTTGAAATTTAAATTTGAAGTTAAAAAAAGTATGTTTTTTAGGAATGATATTTTGCATTATTTTTTCTCTGATGAGTAATTTTAGGGCTTGTGATAAAAAAGTTTTAAAAGAAGAAATATTTAATATGTGCGAAAAATATAACGTGGGATTTTGTTATAAAAATCCTTTAAATAAAGAAACACTGTGTTACAATTCTAAAAAAAGATATGACCCTGCAAGCACCAATAAAACATATTTGGCACTTTGCGTCTTTGATATGATTAAAGAGAAAAGAATAGATATAAGCGAAGTTTTGACATATCAAAAGCATCACAAATACGGTGGAAGCGGAAAAATTCAAAACGGAAGTATTGGCGATAAATACACCGTGCAGCAGCTTCTTGAATTGTTAATTACGCAGAGCGACAATATCGCTTCTCGAATGCTAAGGGAAAGAGTAGGGGAAGATAATTTAAAAGATTTTTTGGCTAAAATCGGAACTCCCGTTACTTCCCCTAAATGTATCAACCAAATTTTTAGCTCCGAAGATTTAATTAAACATTTGGAAGCTCTTTATAATCTTGTTTCGGAAAAATCGGTTTTGTCCGAAAAAGCAAAAATTTATTTTTCGTCAGGAATTTATAACGATAAAATTCCTGCGGGAGTACCGTCTTTACATGTTTTGCACAAGCCCGGATGGATACCGTACAAGCTGATTTGCAATGACGAGGCTATAATTTATGACAAAAATAATAATCCTTACTTTTTAGCTGTAATGTCGCAGGGTATTCCCGAAGAAAAGCAATCTGAATTTTTTAAAACTTTAAGCTCCAAAATCTATGATTATCACTGCTGCGAAGAGCTTAGTTAAAGTTTTATTTTGATTGAAACTAAAGCTAAGGAGTTAAAATTTATGAAAGTAAAAAAAGAATCGGTTTATAAAATTATAATCGGAATCTTAATATTACTTCAGTTTGCTGAAATTGTTTTAGGTGCGAATTACTATTTCAGCAATAAAATTAAACCTACATATAATCCTGATCTAGTTACATATTTACTAAATAATTATTCTTCAAAAGCGGATATATTCGATACGGAAAAATATGATTTATTTGTAAGCGGAGAAGCTCATGCCACGCAAAAAAATTACGATGTTCAAATGGAAATGATCAAACACTTAAGTGAAAATTCGGATTTGAGATATATTATCGCCGAAGATAGCATGGCAAATGCTTTGCTTATAAACTCTTATCTTGAAACCGGAAACACGGATAAGTTGGATATTGTCTTTAAAGAATTAAAAAACACCTATGCCGGTAATATCGAAGGTTACAAATTTTTTCAAAATCTTTATGAATTTCGTAAAACCTTGCCCGACGATAAAAAATTTACGTATTTGGGAGTAGACATCGAGCACCAAACTAATTTGACGGTTTCTTATCTTTATGACGTAGCTTCGAGAAACGGTGTGTATGAAAATATAAAAGAATTTATTGAAAATTTCAAACAGAAAAAAGAGAAAAACGAATTAATATCTTCTCTGGAAAAAATTTATTCCGATATTGAAAAAAATTCTGATGTGTATTCCGAAAAGCTTGGTGAAGAATTTTGGATATTCAAATATCTTATAAAAAATACTTTGAATACATACAAATCGAAATTAATTAAAGACGGAACTCAGTGGGGCGTTTTCAGAGAAGAAATAATGAAGGAAAATTTTTATGAAATTTATAATCATTTTCCCAAAGGAAAGTATTACGGTCAGTGGGGGCTTGAGCATGCATATTTAAGTAATTTGAAAACGGACAACTATCCCGAGGATAAACCTCGTTTGGCAACTGCTTTAAACAGTGAGGAAAATTCTCCCGTAAAAAACAAAGTGTGCTCGACGGCGATAAGGTATTTTGATTCGTTTCAGACAAATCTTAAAGGGTTCGAGCCCGAAAAAATAAACAATCCGGTTTCTAATAATTACAGTGAAATAGATTCGCTTAAGCTTTTTGCACAAGATAGTATTCAATTTTTTAAGCTAGACTCCGAAGGTAGTCCGTTTTCTAAAGAGTTATATTTTATACCTGAAAATTCTTCAAAATCAGGAGTTACAACCGATTACTTTAAAAATATTATAGTTGTAAAGAACTCTTCCGCGTGCGGTAAGCTATCATGAAGCTGATGATGTATTGAATTTTTTTATTGAAAGTTTTCAGATGATATTTTATAATTTTCAAAATTAGAAAAATAAAAAATTAATTAAACAAAAAATAATATATCGATAACGTGTTGACAAACATAAAAAGTTATGATATAATAAAATACGTTGACAGACAACTTTTGAATAAATATTTTTGCAGCGCATTTATGTGCGCTGTTTTTTTATTTTAAAAAACTATTTACAAAGTACTAAATGTATGATATAATAATGTTACAAAATAAAAGAAAGGATGTAATTATGAAATTAAAAAAATTTTTAAGTATACTGTTATTAGGAGGGATGGTGGCTTCAAGCGTTCCTGCTACACGTGCATTGACGCCGGAACAGAGAGAAGAAATTAAACGAATTACAACAGGTTGTTTAGATAATAGTAACTATACATTAAATAAAGAATTGTTAGAACTTTTGTGTGGCTTTGTTTGTAATGTAGATATGAAAATCGAAGAAGATATAACCGCTTCTAAACAGATATTAGCTTTTTTAAATCGAATTGCATTATCAAAAGGAAAAGAGTTTCGTGCACCAATAGATACAGTGGCTCACATCTGTTCTGCTTATGAGTTATTCAATAAAGAATTTAGTAAAGAAGAGTACAAATTAGTTACTGATAAGTTAAAATATATTGCACGTGAAAACAACACAGAATTTAGTTCGGACTTAGGAAAATGTTTAATAACAAGGTGCAGATTTTTAGTTGAAGTATTAAATCAACATGCAATTTCAAAGGGCTTAGTAGTATCCGATACATCTAAAAAAATCGACGGGCCATCCGATGGATTAAAATTTTTCCGCGTTTAACGTATGTTAAATTTTCAAATTTACTTCCTCTAGCGTTTTATAGAACGTTAGAGGGATATTTTATGTTTTTTGGTAGGTAAACAGCAAGCACTGAAGTTATTTTTTCTATAGTGACTTTTGAATTTAACATCAAAATTATATCAGTTTAAATTGCGTTAATTAATAAAAACAAATTTATTTGAATTATACTTAACCAACTAATAAGGTACAATCATAGATTAAAGCACTATTTTATAAAAATTCATACAAAAACTATAAATAATTTTTTACGGCGTATAAATTAAAATAAGTTATAATATATCCGATGTTTATTGACAAGTGTAAAAAAATATTGTACAATTTTTAGTTGTAATTAATAATTACAAAACGAATATATAATTTTAATATATTAATTTTTAAAAATTATTTTTTAAATTTGCACTGTAAGATTATTATTAAAGTTAAATAAGCATTTCGTAATAAAAAAACACATGTAATTTTATTGTTACATTTTTGCGTTAGGTAAAAAGTTTTACAACTAAAATTATTCAAAGTAGAGCTGTTAAATTGAATATTTAAAAAATTTTGATTTTTTATAGTACAATTTTAGTCGTAAACTAAAAATATTTTATAGTAAAGAAGTTTTTTGTTTGAAATTGAAGAAATTTATGCTATGTTTTGTTGCTTTAGCTGTACTATCTCTAGGTATGCATTCTGTCGGGGCAGTTCCTGAAAAAGATCCTAAAGGATATTTAGATTTTGTTACAAAAAATTTTAAAAAAGAGGTCAATAAATATTTATCTAGGTTAAATTCTGCAAAATTAAATAATCCTACTTATGTTTTAAAATTTTTTAAAATTGCGTACAGTTATTACTTTCGCGTTACAGAAATTTTTTTAAGTTTAAAAAATGGCGACGGTTTTATAATAGATGACATAATGGATTCATTAAGAGCTATGAAAAATTGTTTACTGGAAAAAGGGGTGAAAAAAAATTCTGCTATATATCAATTAATCCGATATACATTTGGTGGATTAAATTTATTGTGCCTTTCACTCAAAGAAGAAAATTCTACTGTTTCTCGCGAAATGTTTAAAACCGCCAAATATTACTTTGAAGAATTTAAAAGTATAGAATTCACTGAAGGATTTTCCGGTTTAAAATCTGAAGTAGATGAATTACTGGATAGTCTTATCGCTAAAAGTGAAGAATATAATGGAACATCTTCAGAAAAATCAGTAAAAAAGCCAGAATTAGAAGAACCGAAAGTGCCTTTGTGTCCTGGTAAAAGATGTAAATTATCAGAAATAGATCACGAAGGCACCGCAGTTGAAGTTGAAAGTATCGATTCTTCAGTAAAGCCTGCTTCATCTGCTCAGATAGGACGCAGTATTTCTTCCGAAGGAGTTTTAGATAAAGAAAAATGTGTTTGCGACGCTTTTTTAACAAATCCGCAAGATTCTTCAGTCACTGCGAATCCTATTGTAATGACTTTTACGCATTTTAGCGGCATTGAACCTGTAGATGCTTTTAATACACAAGATGAAGATAAAGCCCTCGGTTATGAAGTCAGAGTTTTAGATTCTAGACCTGAAGAACACCCTAGTTTATCATCAGATAAATTAGATTTTGAACGATTTTGCGAAGGTGTGGATTTTCTTTGCTGTCCGTACGATGATTGTTTTGGACTTAATTCAAGTGAATTATTTTGGGGAACTGATGATTTTGGTTCCGGTGAATTCGGTGAAAACTCTTAAATTAATAAAATTAATTTTATTAAGCTTATAAAAGTTGTTGATGTGAAATTTTAGGGAGATAGACTATGAATTTTGGTAAAAAATTATTAAGTACAGTTTTAGCGATAGGATTTTTTTCCGGTGTATCTTCAACCAAGGCGCTTGAAGATATATATGAACAGGAGCTTGATGCATTTAAAAAAATTATGTTTCCTGCGGATAAAAATGAAATCACAGTAGTGCATTTACCGTCGTTTTATAGATATTTACAGCGGCTGTTTTTTCTAATAGTAAGTGACGATAAAAATGACTCAAAGCTAGGAGACATATACATATTAAGAAATTTTATCGAAAAAATACTAACAAGAATTAAGAAGAATGATAATGATATTAGAATAATTAGGGAAAAAGGTTATATGGTTTTTGCGGAACTTATTGGTTTGATACTTAATTGCTCAAACGTTATTATATGCCAGATTGCGAATAACCAAGAATATACGATTAAAAATTTAAAGCCAGTTTTATATGTATATCAAGTAATTGATAAAGATATTTCTTTAACAGAAAAATTAAATCAATTTAAACTTTATGACATTTATTGTCATATGAAATGGTATATTTTTTCGGAATGTGTGTGCCACGGTAATCTTACTCCGGGTACTGTTATTGATAAAGGTATTTTGATTGCCCCCCAGTGGCTTGCACTTAGTTCTTTTGAAAGTTATAAAAACTGTGCTACTCGTATTGCCATGTATTATGCCAGTATCATTAACCCTGATTTTTATCAAATTGAAAGGCAGTATGACTCTTATTTTTCTAATCTGCCGTGGTTTGGCCAAAGTTGTCCTTTATGTGGACGAACAGATATAGTGGTTTTTAAATATCCTCAACCAGTTGTTGACGTAAACAGCGACGTTGATGGCAGTGGTTTCAGAGCGCTTTTTCCCAGTGAAGACTCTGATGAGGGTGATGGAAATATGCCTTTATTTCCTGTTTACGAATAGTTTGAAAGTTATAAATAAAAATTTTTATTAAAGCATTTTTTGAAACAAAGATGTTTTTACGCCAATAAAATCACACGTCAGTGAGTAAAAACGCTATTTTATTAAAGGTAACAAATAGAATTTTAAAAAATATTTTGATATTATATTTGCACATATAATATTAATTGAAGTTATTAGTGTGTTGGAGGAAGTAAATTATGAATTTTATTAAAAAATTATTATGCGGAACGATTGCAACAGTATTTTTATGTGGAATGTCTTCGATTAAAGCACTTGACACCCGACCTTATATTGAAGAATTAAAAAAAATTGTAACTGAATTAGAGTCACTCGATAGAAGTGAAAACTTGCCCAGTATTTATAAACGTATGCAAAAATTATTTTTCTTAATTATGGAGATTGGGACAAGAGAAAATAATGAAAACCTTTTGATTATTTTTAAAGATTATATTGGATGTATGAACATTCCAATGAATGAAATACGTAGAGGGGTAAGTTGCAACGTTTGTGAGGAACTTATATATTTAATAAATTACTCTGTAAAAGTTGCTTTAGATTATATTTCATGTGGAAGAATAAATTCAGAGGATTTTGAAGAAGTTTTAAAAATTTGCGAGAGAATTGATTCAGATAGTTGCAAAGTAAATCAATTAAAAGATGTAGGATTATACAAACATTACTATATGATGAAGTTATATATGTTTTTTAAATTTGGTCTTCATCATTATGAAAAGTTAGAGGATTTAATAAAATCGCAAGTTTTTAAAAACGTTGTTGATTGTTTTATGTCTATATATAAAACCTGCGATTTTTCATCTTGTTCTAAAGATTTAGAGGATTTATGTGAAAAATTAATATCATCCGAAAGAAGTAAAGTGTTACCTACTTCTTATCATTATGTGCAAATGTTATTTTTCTTAGGTATGAATCATGGAGATAAGAAAGACAATGAAAACGTTTTAAAATTTTTAAAAAATAATATAGAACGTATGAACATTCCAATGTCTGAAATACACGAAGGGAAAAGTTGTGACGTTTGTGAAGAGCTTATATATTTAATAAACTGTTCTGCAAAAGTTGCTTTAGATTATATTTCATATGGAAGAATAAATTCGGAGGATTTTGAAGAGATTTTAAAAATTTGCGAGAGAATTGATTCAGATAATGGCAAAATAGATCGATTAAAAGAAATAGAATTAAACAATTATTATCTTTATATTAAGGCATATATGTTTTTTAAATTTGGTCTTAATCATTATGAAAAGCCGGAGGATTTAAAAAGAACGCAAGTTTTTCAAAATGTTTTTAATTACTTTGTGCATTGTTACGCTAAAACTTATCAGTGTGTCGAGATAGACTCTACTTATTCTTACTTGATGAAAATAGCCGACAATATTTTCAAAGAACACATCGATTATTCTTGTAAATTTACTATGCACAAGATTGAAAATTCATTTAGATTGAAAAATTTGGAAGATGAAAGATATATTTTAAATAATATGCTGTTAGAATTTAGAAATAACAGGTCGGAACTCGAAATACCTAAATTAGATAGTTCCTATGACACGCCGTACGAAAGTGTAATCATAATACCCGACATGAGCGCTAATGGTAGATACATCGCAGTACCCATGTTTGAAGAATTTGGTAATGAGTGGTTTGACGGAAATTCTCAAGTGCTCAAATTGCCTTATCCGCCAATATGTCAACCAAGCGAACCTGATAATGCTCCGTCCGAAGAGGAAGAAATTGAAGCGCCGAGCTCTAAAAGACGTAAGTTAGCTGAGCCTGATATTCCATTGCCTCAAGAAGTAGTAGAAACACAGAATTTTCAAACACCTCAAATAGGTAATCCTGATATGTCACTTACCTAAAGGAGAAAAAAGTGACATTTATAAGCGCCTCGACTAGGCGAGTCTGATATTCCATTGCCTCAAGAAGAAGCAGAAACACAGGATTTTCAAGCACTTTAATTAAGAGAATCTGGACAACGCGGTGCTCGAAGAGGAAGAATTTGAAGATAAAATACGTGAATTAACTAGGTATTATATCGAATTGCTTAAAGAAAAAGAAGCCAAAGCGCAGGATTTTAAAACGTCTTAAATAAGTAAGTCCGATAGTACGTTGTCAGAAAGCGAAAAACTAAAATTCATGAATTTAAAAAACGTAAATCAAGCAGGCGTGATACTTCTTTATCTAAAAGGAGAAAAAAGTGACATTTATAAGCGCCTCGACTAGGCGAATTTGATAGCACTGTGCACAAAAATGTAGTCACAATATTCGTCGATAGGTGAGTCTAATAATGAGCCTATCGACATACCTTTATGACAACGAGCGGACCAAAAAATTGAGAGAAGCGTAAAAATCTAAAGTACCCAAACTATCTTATTCATAAAAACATTAGTGGAGCAAATTTGATAATGGGTAATTCAAAAAATCAAAATAAGCCGAAATGTGGGATTTAAAAAAATTAGATTAGTTGAATCTGATATAACGTTATTCAAAAGTTTTAAATAGCAGGCAATTGAAAGGAGTGATTTTAAAAATTTAAAAAATAATTCTGTATTTTAAGTGAATAAATTTGAATTAACTTAAAAATCTTAAGATAGAAAAGTTTTTGTACAGGCAAGATTTTCATAACTTTTCGAAAAAATTTTAATTGGTCTATATTTGAAGTAAAATAATTTTTGGAGGATGTTTAATGAATTTAAAAAAGAAATTAATTTCACTACTACTTTCAGTCGGTGTAATCACAAGTCTTACATCGGTAAATTTGTTTGCGTTTAATCCTAACATGAGTCCCGAAGATTTTGGTGAAGAAATTTCTGCAATAAGTGAATTAGTGAAAAAAGATATTATGGGACTAAAATTTTTAGAATCAGGAGGGTTTGAAAAAATCGAAAATATTCTGGTAAATATACCTAGATACAAACCCGATAACTGGGCAAAGTTGTTAATAAATATTAAGGATAAATTACTTGAAGTGATACTTAACTGTTATTCACTACATATCTGTAATAGAATAGATGCTATTTGTCATATAATAAAAAGTTATATTTATTCTAGTGGCTTTAGGATGTGTTGTAAAAATTGGGAAAGGAGTGCAAACACTTATGAATCGTTTTCAAAAAATGAAGGCAGTTCTTCTCAAGAGCATTTAGAGAGAATGAAATATTTTTGTCAGGGATATGAATTCATGAACAAGGGTAGAGAGCTTTTAGAATTATATAGAAAAGAGAGTAGCGAAAATAAGAGAATTAATCGTGGGAAAAAAGTTTTAGTTCACTTCAAGTCTGCTTGTGAAGCCTTCAAAAATGCAGAGGCTCCTTGGGACGAGCAGAATGCACTTAATGAATTTACTTTGCTTGACACTGAAATTAAAGAACTTTTACAGAATAGAGCGTGTAGAGGTTCTCAAGTAACAAAAGACCCAACGCCAATACCGGTTGAGCGTACAGAAGATCCGAAAGTGGTAGAGCCTATGGAGTCGAAAGAGACGAGAAAGCAGTATACACCTAGCGGAAATAATCATGTGGATGGGTTTTTTTTAGCGTCGCTTTTAAATGACCGTGATCTAGAAAGATTATGTTATGAAGATCAAAGAAAAGGAATATCCCCTTCAACAGCTGCTCTTCCACCGGTTCACTCAGAAGGGGCGATATCTCCCGAGGCTGGAAAAGAAAAATCCGGTACCCTTGCGCCGATTCGCTCGGAAAAAATTCTATGCCAAGGGACTTCTTCCGCGGCTGAAAAATCAAAGTTTACTGAACAAACAGAATCTTTATCCCAGCTCCGACCATTTTCTTCCATGGCTGGAAAAAGAACAAACCCTGATTGTTTAGGAGGCGGTTTAGAACCTGCGGCTGAAAAATCAAGTCCCATTGAACAAGCATAATCTTTATCCCAGCCCCGACCATTTTCT